>DAIOEG010000016.1:11353-16225 GCA_036746415.1 Phycisphaera sp.
CCCCGATGCGCGCGGCGAGTGCATGACGCTGCTCATCAACGGCAAGCCGATCTATCTGAAGGGCGCGAACTGGATCCCCGATGACTGCTTCCCGCACCGCGTGACGCCGGAGCGTTATGCGCTCCGCGTGGACCAGGCGCTCGCGGCGAACATGAACATGCTGCGTGTCTGGGGCGGCGGGATGTACGAGGACGACGCGTTCTACGACATCTGCGATGAAAGGGGGGTCATGGTGTGGCAGGACTTCGCGTTTGCCTGCGCGACCTACCCCGAGGAGCCGGTGTACGCGGCGCTCGTCGAGCAAGAGGCGCGCGACAACGTCAAGCGCCTCGCGCACCACGCGAGTCTGGTGATCTGGAACGGCAACAACGAGACCGTGCAGGGCACGTTCGACTGGAGCCCCGCGTTCAAAGCGATCCGTGAGGAGGGCGTTCGCGGGTGGGGCCTTGGCTACTTCACGGGCCTGTTGCCGGCGGTGTTACAAGAGCTCGACCCGTCGAGGCCCTACTGCCCGACCAGCCCGTACTCGGGCTCGATGGACCGCCCGCCCAACGCCAACGAGTTCGGCAACACGCACATCTGGGACGTCTGGCTCGGCGCGGGCCAGTACCGAAACTACCTGGGCCACTACCCCCGACTCGCCACCGAGTTTGGCTACCACGCCCCGCCGGCCTACGCGACCATCGCCCGTGCCATCCCAACGCAGCACCGCCAGTGGGACGCGCCCATGATGATGCTGCACAACAAGAACGGCCGGCCCGGCCAGCAGCAGACCAACACGCGCATGGCCGACGACTTCGTCCCGCCCACCCACGACTACGACGCGTGGCACTACCTCGCGCAGGTCATGCAGGCCCGAGCGCTCACCATGGGCATCGAGTGGTTCCGCGCACTCAACCCCTGGAACCAAGGCGCGCTCTTCTGGCAGTTCAACGACTGCTGGCCGGTGTCCAGCTGGAGTTGCATCGACGGCGACGGCCGGACCAAGCCGCTCTATTACGCGTGCCAGCGCTTCTTTAAGCCACGCCTGCTCACCATCAAGCCGCAGCGCGTCAGCCCCTCCGACAAACCCATCGGCAAGCTCCGACTCTACGCGCACAACGACACCGACCACCCCTGGGCCACCAACGTCCTGCTCACCCAGCGCGACCTGCACGGCAACACCCTCCGCTCGCTCAACACCCGCATCGAGGCCCCGCCGCGCTGCGTCGCCCGCTGCGATGTCCCCGACGCGATGCACGACCGGCCCGACGCCTTCCTCGTTGCCGCCGCCCGGCCCGAGGCACACCAAGACGACGCCGACGACAGCCCAGCGTTCTGGTGGTTCAGCCCCGACAAGACCCACGCCTACCCCGAGCCGCGCTTCCACGCAACGCTCAAGACCACCGACGACGGCCAGACCGCTCTCACCCTCCACGCCCAAACACTCCTCCGCGATGTCTGCCTCTACCCCGACCGGCTCGACCCCGACGCCACGATCGACCGCCAGTGCATCACCCTCCTCCCCGGCGACCACGCCACCTTCCACATCCAAACCCGACACCCCCTCACCCTCGAACAACTCACCCGCCGGCCCGTCCTGCAATGCGTCAACTATTACAGTGGCCCATCGCCGGCTCATGCATGACCGCTAATACTCCCCTCCCGATGGGAGGGGGGTTGTGATGCACTCCCACGCCCGAGAAAACTCCGCTCCACGCTGAAAAACACCATGCGATCGGATCATTGTGTTGACGACGACGCATTCTGCCGATATAGTGTGCATTGCAACTTCCCGCCTCTTGTGGGCCGCCAACGCTCTTCACCGAGCAACCACGGCGACCCAGCCCCCCACACAATGTGATTCAGGGCGTTTGGTTGCGACGCATCGGAAGGTGTTTTTGCGACACCTCGTCGTGAGCTTCGCGGTGCGTTTCCCTGACAGCTGACCCGTGTCCACCTGCGGACACCGGGCAACACGCTGTCGTACCGCACGTGGCACCACGCCACGGCTTACGGAAGATATCGATGCGCTTTAATGACCTTGACCTTGCTCCCCTCATCCTCACCAACGTCGCCAAAGAGGGCTACGAGGTGGCCACGCCCATCCAGGCCGGCGCGATCCCGCCCATCATGGAGGGCAAGGACGTGCTCGGCTGCGCCCAGACCGGCACGGGCAAGACCGCCGCGTTCGCGCTCCCGCTCATCCACCGGCTCATGACCATCGAGCCAGAAGGCCGGCACCGCAAGCTCGCCCGTGTGCTCATCCTCTGCCCGACCCGTGAACTCGCTCACCAGATCGCCGAGGGCTTCGGCACGTACGCCAAGGGCTCGGGCCTCCGCGGCGTCACGATCTACGGCGGGGTCAGCCAGGGGCCGCAGTGCCGCAAGCTCCGCGACGGCGTCGATGTCATCATCGCCACGCCCGGCCGGCTGCTCGACTTGTTCGAGCAGGGCGCGGTCGACCTCACCGCCGTCCAGACCCTCGTCCTCGATGAAGCCGACCGCATGCTCGACATGGGCTTCATCAACGACATCCGAAAGATCGTCGCCGAGCTGCCCGAACAGCGCCAGACGCTGCTCTTTAGCGCCACGCTGCCCGCGTCGATCACCACGCTGTCCAAGCAGCTGCTGAACAAGCCCGTCACCGTCAAGATCGAGTCCTCCGCGCCCACGGCCGACCTCGTGAAACAGTGGGTCTACTTCGTCGATCCCAACGGCAAGGCCGACACCCTCGCCGACCTCATCGAGTCCGAGGGCATGTACCGCACGATCGTCTTCACCCGCACCAAGCACGGCGCGGACAAGCTCGTGCGTCGCCTGCACGAACGCAAGATCAAGAGCGAAGCGATCCACGGCAACAAGTCGCAGAACGCCCGCCAACGCGCCCTGGACAACTTCCGCAGTAACAAGGTCGCCGTCCTCGTCGCCACCGACGTGGCCGCCCGCGGCATCGACGTCGACGGCGTGTCGCACGTCGTCAACTTCGACCTCACCCACGAACCCGAGACCTACGTCCACCGCATCGGCCGGACCGCCCGCGCCGGGGCCGAGGGCTCGGCCATCTCGCTGTGCACCTCCGAAGAGCTCGGCTGGCTCCGCGACATCGAACGCCTCCTGGGCAAGCAGATCGACATCGCCGGCGAAACCCCCGACTGGGCCACCCGACGCCCCGGCCCCACCCCCCGCATCGGCGGCGGCGGCGGCCAGCGTCGCGGCAACTACCAGGGCGGACGCGGCCAACAACGCTCCGCACCAAAGTCCTACGGCTACAAAGCCACCACCACCAAACCCGGCAAAGGCACCCGCAAACGCCCCCAAGGCGCCAACGCCTAACCCGCCAGCCCACCCTCCAATCACGCTGACGCCAAGTCCGCGAAGCGTCCGGCCAAGCTCGAAAAACCCCAAGCCAATCGCTCAAACCCCACAACGCCGCGCCCACCACGCGGCGTTGTGCATTTCAGGCCGTGCGATGACCGCCCCGAAACAGGGGGGTTTGAGAATCCGCCAGACGACGTACAATCCCACCACGGGCCTCGCCGACGAGACGACGGCCTTCCTCTTTGACAACCAAAACCACACCGGTGACGCCCAGGCCCTGGAGCAGACGGTCCGCACTTCCGGGGGTGCTGCACAGCAGATCACCAAACAACTGGCCTTCATTCTAGGCCTGGACGTGACCGCACAAGCGACCCTTGCGTTCACCAACGGCGTTGCGGGTGTTCCGGGGGTGCACCACCTGCTGTACGACGCCCACGGCAGCACCCGCGCGTTGGCGGATGCCTTGGGATAGATCGCACAGCGTTATTCTTACAACGCCTACGGCATCCAACTAGACGCTTCGGGCGGTGAGGGCCTCGCCCGGTCGGCGTTGGAGCATCAGCATCCGGCCTGGGTCTGCCGGTGCTCTGCGTGGGTTTTGTCGTTGTAGCGAGGGGGAATCGATCGGGCGTTCTGCTTTGATGAGGAGCGGCCACGTCTCACTCGTCGTGCCGTTTGTGGTGTTGTTTGCCACGCCCTGAACCGTGGCAATGGCCGGGCGACGGTGTTTTGCACGCCCGCTGACCGCGTGTCCGCACTGGACGCTGTCAGCGTCCGGCTAGGGCATCGCGTCGGCTCTTCCTGCAAGCCGTGTGCTGGCGGCAGATGGGGTTTCATCCGCTACTGAGAGTCTCGACACGTCGAGTTATACATAACAGGGATTCTCGGGCCTTGATCGAAAGGGGGGGATCGTCGTTTTTGCCGTGTGACTGAGTGTACCTGTCGTGCGTCGGCCGTGGCTTCATCCGCGTGCATCCGCGTGCATCGGCGGTTTCAATGCGCGTTCACACGGCAGGTTCGGAAAGATTCACACGTGTGGTCTAGACTGTCCGCTTGCGGGCGACATGCGTGTTGCCTTGCGTGAAGCACCACGTGCATGAACGGAGTGATCGAACGATGAGCAGCAGCCCGACCCTTGTTCCGCAGGATGTTTTGGACGCGACGGGCAGCCCCTGGACGGTGGCGGATGCGGTCGAGTTGTACGGCGTGGAACGCTGGGGGCACGGCTACATCTCCATCGCTCCCAACGGGCACGTGCAGGTGAGGCCTGGCCGACGGGCGAAGGCGAAATTGGACCTGCCATCACTGGTGGACGAGCTGCGCCAGCGGGACCTGTCGACGCCGCTCTTGCTGCGTTTCCCGGGGATCCTGGAGGATCGCTTGGCGGAGATCGCCGGGGCGTTTCGCCGGGCGATTTTGGAGTTCGGCTTCGAAGGCGACTACCGCGGTGTGTATCCGATCAAGGTGAACCAGCAGCGGCACGTGGTGGAAGAGGTCTATCAGTACGGGCGGCAGTTTGGCTTCGGGCTGGAAGCCGGATCGAAACCGGAGCTGCTGGCGGTGGCCGCGGTG
>DAIOEG010000017.1:0-1177 GCA_036746415.1 Phycisphaera sp.
GGCGGGAGCAGGTCGGTGCACTCGAGCTGGCGGTCGCCTTCGTAGTGGAGGATGCGGGTTGGGTCGATGGCTTTGGCGTGGTCGGCCATGGCGACAAAGTGCGGGCCGAAGGCGGACTCGTTGCCCAGGGACCAGGAGAAGATGGCGGCGTGGTTTTTGTCGCGGTGGACGGTGCGGGCCATGCGGTCGACGTAGGCGTCTTGCCAGGCGGGGACGGCGGCGAGGGCGCCCCAGTCTCCGGTGGTGTTCATGCCGTGCGTTTCCATGTCGCACTCGAGCATGACGTAGAGGCCGTAGGCGTCGCAGAGGTCGAGGAACTGTGGCGCGGGCGGGTAGTGCGAGGTGCGGACGGCGTTGACGTTGTGCTGTTTCATGAGGAGCACGTCGTCGTGCATGTCCTTCATATTCACAGCTCGGCCGCGGCGGGGGTGCCACTCGTGTCTGTTGACGCCGCGGACGGTGATGGGTTGGCCGTTGATCTTGAGCTGGGCGTTGTCGATGCAGATGTCGCGGAAGCCGACGCGCAGCGGGATGCACTCGGTGGCTTCGCCGGCGGCGCTTTGAGTGGTGACCAAGAGCGTGTAGAGCGTGGGCGTCTCGGCGGTCCAGAGGTGAGCGTTGTCAACGTGGAGGGTCGTGCTGAACACGTCGCTTGTCGGTGTGGCGTTGGTGTTACCGACGGTGTTGCCTTGTGGGTCGAGCAGCGTGATGGCGACGTTGGCGGGCTTGCCGTGGGTCTTGCCGTGGATGTGCAGCGTGGCGTGGCAGTGGTTGTTGTGGGTGAGTGTTGCGCGGTTGAGTTCGGTGGTGAGTTGGAGGTCGTAGACGTGGTCGTGGGGCGTGGCAACGAGCGTGACGTTTCGGAAGATGCCGCTGAGCCACCACATGTCCTGGTCTTCGAGGTAGGAGCCGCTGGACCACTGGTAGACGCGGACGGCGAGGCGGTTGCTGCCGGGTCGAGCGGCGTCGGTGGCGTCAAACTCGTGCACGAGTCGGCTGCCCATGGCGTGGCCGAGGCGCTGGCCGTTGAGCGTGACTTCGAAGGCGGAGTCGACGCCCTCGAAGCGCAGGACGAGGCGGTGGTCTTTGAAGGTGTCGGGCAGGTCGAATGTGCGGAGGTAGCTCCCGGTGGGGTTGGCGTCGGGAACGTTGGGCGGGTCGATGGGGAAGGGGTAGT
>DAIOEG010000017.1:1187-2627 GCA_036746415.1 Phycisphaera sp.
TGTAGTGCGGGAGGCCGTGGCCCTGGAGCTGCCAGTGGCCGGGGACGGCGATGGCGGTGAAGACGGAGCGATCGAAGCCGTCGTGTTCGTAGCCGGTCGGCGCATCGAGCACCGAAGGGGCGCAGTGGAACTGCCACGTGCCGTTGAGCGAGAGCTCGCGCGCTGTGGGCGTGGGGTTCAGGAAGTCGAACTGTCTGGCGGACGCTTCGTCGGCAAACGAGCGGAAGTACGCGCGGGCTGGCAGGCGGTTGGTCTGCGAGAGGGAAGGTGCGGTGAGCCACGCGGGCACGGCGGGAAGTGTCGTTGTCATCGAAAGGTCTACCGTCCGATCAGGGGCAACAGTCACGCTCGCCGCAGAGCCCACGCGGGCAAGGCCAGTCATCAGCGAGCGGTCACGCTTGGGGTCGCCGATGATACGGTTTCGCAGAGGCGGCATAAAACCCCAAGGGCGGACGGGTCACACCCGCGCTGCATGGCACATCACGCATGCCTCGAAGCGGTCTGGCTGCACGGCTCAATCTGGAAGAAGATGGATCGGGCGTGACTGTGGGCCTGTCGTTTCAATCGTTGGCGACTGCCGGGTTGCAGGGTTGATCGAGAAACTTAAAGCAACCGCTCCTTGAACGATGCGGTGTCTTTTGCCACACGCAGTGACAGCACTCGGCCCGCCGCGGCGTGCCCGCTGAGGAACGCGGCTTCGACGCCTTGACCCGCAAAACCGTCGCCGCAGACGACCAGCCCCGCCGCGCGGTCGAACACGCACTCGGCGTCACAAGGTGTCCGGGGGTGCGCGAGGCCCCAGCGGTGTGCCCGTGCATGGACGGCTTCATCGGTGTTGATCGAGACACCGGTGATCTGTTGCAGCAGCACGCCGAGCGACGCCGACATCTCACGCATCACGTCGTCGGCCGGGGCGTCGTAATGCGCAGCCGACCACGCGGTGTGAGCGTGGACCACGAGCGTTGAGAGTCCTTTGCGTTCGCGTCGGCCGGGCTTGCGGTCGTCGCGGATGATGCGCTCGATCACCACGTCTCCCGGCGTGTGCACGACCGCGGGCAGCTCGGGCAATGTCTGCAGCACGATCGTCATCGCCCACACCGGTAGGCCGTCGATCCTGTGCAGCGTGTCGCGCACCGAAGCGCACGACGCGGGCACGAGACGCACCGCTTGCACCGGTGCCATCGCCAGCACGACCGCATCGAAACCGGTCCGTGTCGTCATGGTTTTGTCCGCGTGGTCAAGCGTGAGCGTCCAGTGTGCGCCCTCACGATGCAGCGTAGAAATGGCCGAGTCCGTCGTGATGTTCAGGTCTTTGGCGAGGTGATCGCAGAGGGACGACATCGTTGGCGTGCCCACGCAGAGCGGCGCAGCGTGCTTGATCGGCAGCAAGCGTTCGCCGTCCCACTGCGCGTGTTCCGCGTCGAAGCGCTCGGCGATGCC
>DAIOEG010000017.1:2637-14370 GCA_036746415.1 Phycisphaera sp.
GTACGTGCCTGCCGAACCGTGCATCGGTGACAGAGAAGTACGGCGAGCCGTGGTCCGCGCTGAAATGTTCCAGCGTGCGCGACCGCGCCGCGCTGAGGCGACCGCCGATGCTTTTGCCCCGGTCGTAGATGCTGACAACGTGCCCTTGGTCGCGCAGCACCCGCGCACACGCCAGGCCTGCGATCCCCGCGCCGACGACGGCGATCTCCATTGTTTTGCAGAGCGATCGCGCACTGATGGCGGCGTTGTAGCGCGCGGGCGGGAGGCGTTCAGCGTGTTCGTGGGTCGGGCGCGGCCGTGTGGTCCCGTAGATGGGCACGGCTGGCTCGAACGCGCGGTCGAACTGGCCGAGGCACCACAGCAGGCCGCCGTAGGAGTTGGGGTCGCTGCCGTCGAGTGCGAAGCGGTGATTGAGGTCGATCAGTTGCTGGAGCGCTTCGTGGGGCGAGCGTGTCCAGCCGAGGATCGCTTTGCCCCAGGTCATGCGGACATTGTTGTGCAGCTCGCCGTTGAGAACGAGTGACCGCTGCGCCGCGTCCCACAGCGCATCGCCGGTCCGGCCTCGGGAGAGCGTCTCCCATGCGTAGACCGCTTCACGCGGGTCGTCTGCGTGCTTGGAGAGTGTCTGCTGCGCCCAGTCGGGCAGGGCCCGCAATGCGTGGAGCGTGTCGGCGCTGGTATGCGCACAAAAGTGATACGCAAGCTCACGCCAGACGAGTAATTCGTCGAGGTACTTGGCCGGGCCTTCGCCGCCTTGCACGTGTGCCTCTCGCGCGAGGCGCAGGGGTGAGACGTGGCCGTGATGGAGGTAGGGCGACATCGCGCTGACGCCTTGCGGGTCGGCTGCATCGTTGCGTCGGCGGTGGTACTGCTGCAGCGCATGCTGCTTGAAATGATCCCAGCGCGCGTAGCCCCAAGACGAGCCGCCGATCACGCCAAACACGGGTGGGACGCTGTGATCGATCGCGCAGCGAGCGCATACTTCGTCGATGTCCAGCGATGCAAGGGTTGTCGGCTCAAAGCCCAGGTGGACGCGATCAAGGTTGAGTGGCTCCACGGTGGGCGACACGTCTGTCCACGGCTGATCGAGTCGCTGTGCCCACGACTTCTCGCTGGCTTGACGAAACGTGAAGGCGCGTGTGTGTCGCTTGGTGAGCAGTCGCAGCGGCGAGACGCACGCGGCATCGACGGCGAGCATCGCCGAGTCGGTCCGCGATGCAAGCGCAGCGGCCCAGGTGGGCATCGGCGGCGCGGGGAAGTCTTCGGTGATGGTCACGCACGCGGATCGCGCAAGCGCACCCAGCGGGCTCGTCACGCGCGGGTTGGTGGGCAGCCAGAACACCGAGGCGATGCCCCGCTGAGCGAGGCCCGCGTGCAGTTCTTGTGCGCCTTGCAGGATGAACGTGTGGTGTCGATCGCTGTTGAACCGGCTGCTCCCGCCGAGGCCTTGATAGACCAGCACCGGTTTGCGAAGCGCGTTGCCCAGCGTGACGGCGGCATCCAGGGCCGGGTTCTCGTGGTCGCGCACGGCATGGTGCAGCCAGCACAGCACAAACGCGCGGTCACTGATGCAAGGCAAGTTGTTCAGCATCGTAGCGCGTTCGCGCAGATGTCCGGGCAGGGGGTCCAGTGGATTCACGCGGTGGGCTCGCTTGGGTGAGGTAGTGCGTTGGACGATAGTCACGACGCGGCGGAGCGGGGCGTGAGGATTCTTGCTGGTACGCGGCATGCTTCGTGGTCGCCAGCGCTTTCCTATCATGCATGGATGCGTCCCGGAGAAGGCAAAAAAGTGCTGGTCGCGATGTCCGGCGGGGTCGACTCGTCGGTGGTTGCGGCGCTCCTCAAGCAAGATGGCTACGAGGTCGTCGGCTGCTTCATGCGTTTGGGCAGCGAAGACTCGATCGAGTACGACAACATCGGGGCCTGTGATCTCACCGCGCTGGAGCACGATGCGCACGCGTCACGCGCCGCGGGCTCGCGCAAGCAGGGGTGCTGCTCGGTGAATGACGCGGCGGACGCACGGTTGGTCGCGGCGATCTTGGGCGTGCCGTTCTATGTCATGAACTTTAAGAAAGACTTCGGCCGGATCATCGATTACTTCGTCGATGAGTACAACGCGGGTCGTACGCCCAACCCCTGTGTGCGATGCAACGACTGGTTGAAGTTCGGCAAGCTGCACCAGTACGCCCGCAGCATCGACTGCGACTACGTCGCCACCGGGCACTACGCACGCATCGCCCACGCACCGTCGGGCCATGCTCAACTGCGCCGCGGTCTCGACCACGGCAAGGACCAGAGCTACGTCCTCTTCGGCAGCCCGCGCGACCGGCTCGACCACATGCTGCTGCCCATCGGCGAGATGGACAAGAGCGTTGTGCGGCAAGTCGCGGATGAGTTCCAGCTGCCCGTCTTCGACAAGCCCGACTCGCAGGAGATCTGCTTCGTCCCCGATCAGGACTACGCACGCCTGGTCGAGAAGAAGACACCGGGCGGCTTCTCGCCCGGCAACGTGCTCGACACACAGGGCAACGTCGTCGGCCAGCACGCGGGACACCAGCACCTGACCCTCGGCCAGCGCCGCGGCGTCGGTGTCGCGCTTGGCTATCCGATCTACGTCGTGGACAAAGACCCGGTGCGCAACACCGTCACCGTTGGACGAAAAGAGGACACGCTTGCCGACGCGTGCAACGCCTCGCAGACCAACTGGCTGGACCGCGACGTGCCGACCGACTGGCGACACGGCCTCGTGAAGGTGCGCTACAACATGCAGCCGACGCCCGGCAGTTGGCGCTTCACCGACACGGACCGGTTGGAAGTGCGGTTTGATGAGCCGTTGTCTGCGGTGACGCCCGGACAGGCGGTCGTGTGCTACGAGGGCGACCGCGTCATGGGCGGCGGGTGGATCGATTCCATCACGCGGACAACATGAAACCCACCAAACGCATAGACCGGATTCACAAAAAATAAAAATCGGTTTGCCAGGGCGTCATGCGCTTGACTTTATGGTTCAGCAGGTCGATAATGCGTAAAGCATGATGCGATATGTCGCCATCCTCGCGGTCTTCATGTCCAGTCTCTGGCCGGGGATCTCGTGCATGTCGGCCCAGGCGTCTGCGGTGCGGGGTGTGGCTGGCGTGGGTTCCTCGTCGGGCGGGTGTCCGGTGGGTTGCTGCGTGACCGACTGCTGCTGTGCGATTGACAGTGCGCCGTCACCCGTTCAACACACGCCGATTCCCGCGACGACTGCTCCTGCTGACGCGATGAGCACGGCGTTTCCGCCCGTTCTTTTTGCTTATTTCCTCCCTGAAATGCAGGCCCTCACGTTGGCCGGCGTGTGCCTCGACCAGCCCGCGTCTCTGCGGGCCCCACCTTCGGTCGAGTCGGTCCTCTGTCGCTGGATCGTGTAAACCCTTTCGTTCGTGCGCATCCTTGCGCACGTCTGGCTGTCGGTGTGCGTCTGCCTGCACACAGACACCGTTTCAACGCGTCCCCCCGCGCCATCGTGTGCGGAGGGTTTCCGGGCCCCTGCGGTCTCGCGTGTGCGAGATCGAATAATGTTACGTTTATACGAAAAGAATCGATCTATGCGTAAGTTGACCTTTGCTCTGTTGCTGTCGTCCGTGTTTGTTCCCGTCATGGCGATTGCCGGCTCTTCGTTAGCGGCGTCTGTGTGCTGCTGCGGCAGCGCGTGCAAGTGCGTCCAGTGCTCGTGTGGCACCGACTGCTCCACGTGCTGCGGCACCTCGGCCTGCAGCGCTTGCTGCCCGACAGCCTGATGCAAGTCGCACAACCTTGTCCGCGTCCCGCGCGACCGCGCGGGACGCGGCTTTGAACCCGTTCGTTTTCACCCGTGCATCACACCCCATGACAAGGATCACGACCATGCAACCCTCCGTGTTCATCACGCTGACCACCACCGCGCTGCTGGCGTTTGCGGGGTGCCAATCGTCACCGACGGCCACCGACCGTGCGGGCGTGCAGGAAGCGCATGTACACCCCGCCCGCCCTGCATCAACAACCACACCGGCTGCGGTTGCCACGGCAGCGCCCACCACACCCGCCACGCCGGCTGCGACCACCGAGGACACCGCCGTCATCTCGGCCAGGGGGATGAGTTGCCCGCTTTGCGCGAGCAACGCCGACCGCGGGCTGCGCAAGCTGCCTGGCGTCACGGGTGTCCACGTCGACCTCGGCACCGGGCGCATCGTCGTGGGCCTGGACCCGAGTCAACCCCGGCCAAGCGAGCAGCAGCTCTCGAAGGCCGTCGAGGACGCGGGTTTCACGCCCGACTCGGTCTCGATGCCCGGCGAGGCGGAGTAAGCGTGTTGTCTATTGAGGCTTAATGGAGCAGGCAATGAGGCGATGCTTAGCAACATCGGTGACGATGCTTTGGGTCGCATGTGTGTCGTACGCTCAGCAGTCGACGGACATGCTGACAGCCGTGCAGCCTGGCCGCGGTGTGACGCTGTTTCAGCAGATGGCGTTGTACGAACGGTTGGACGACACGCGTGGCAACGGGTTTGGCTCGATCGACACGACGCGGTTCACCACGGAGCTGACGCACGGGCTCAGTGGTGAGTTGGCGCTCAAGGTCGGGCTGCCTGTGGTTGCGTATGACATCGAGCGTTCTGCGCCCGGTGAGGATGCGTCGCCGCTTGGTATCGATGATGTGCCGGTGCTGCTGCAGTGGCGTTTCCTCAAGCGTGACACGGGCGCGGTGGACACGCTGCGCGGCGGGCTGCTTGTGGGGGCCGAGCTGCCGACGTTCGATGATGCGTTCTCGAGCGACAGCGTCGATCCGCTGGTGGGCGTTGCGTTCACGCAGATCGCCGGCAGGCACGGCGTCAACCTCTCCGCGCTGTGGAAGTTCAACACGGGCGGCACCGCCGACTTCGGCATCGACTTCGGCGACGCGGGCCACGACACACTCAACCTCGACGCGTCGTACCTCTATCGCCTCACGCCAGAGGCCTACACCGCCGACACCGCCGGCTCGCATTACGTGCAGGTGCAACTGCTGAACCACTACGAGGCCAACGGCGACATCCAGACCGTGTTCGCGCCCGGCTACATGGACGAGGCGCGTCAATGGGCGGTTGAGGCGACGGTGCATCTGCCGGTGTATCAGCAGCTCGATCACCGGCCCGAGCTGGCGTGGGGCTTGAACGTCGGGGTGCGGTTGTTGTTCTGACCGCTCCGGCCGTGCCTCTGTCAGCCGTCGCGTTACACTCCGGCCCCATGCCCGCGACCTTCACGACCCCGCCCGACCTGCTCAAAGACCTCTCCGTCAAAGCCGAAGCCGACGCACCCATCGGCTCGCGTACGTGGTACCGCTGCGGTGGCAGCGCCGCGCTGCTGGTCCGGCCGTCGTCGGTGGCGCAGCTCTCGGCCGTGGTGGCCCGATGCAATGATCGCCGCGTGCCGTTGTTCGTGATGGGCGGCGGGGCCAACCTGCTCATCAGCGATAAGGGCGTCGACGGCGTCGTCGTCAAGCTCGACGACCCCGCGTTCAAGCAGTTCCATGTCGAGGGCATCCGCCTCAGCGTCGGGGCTGGCTACGACTTGTTCACGCTCGTGACCGAGACCGCCAAGCGCGGGCTCGATGGCCTGGTCCACATCGCAGGCATCCCCGGCAGCGTCGGCGGGGGCGTACGCATGAACGCCGGCGGGAGCTTCGGCGAGATCGGTGAGTCCGTCGCGCGCGTCCAACTCATGTCCGAAGAAGGGCAGGTCTACTACCGCGACTGCGACGACCTGGACTTCGGCTACCGGCGGACCAACATCCTCGCGCCGCTGATCCTCAGTGTCGAGTTCGACATGGCAGAAGAGGACCCCGAGACGCTGATGAAACGCGTGAAGGAGATCTTCCTGTTTAAGAAGACCTCGCAGCCCATGAGCGAGCACAGCGCGGGCTGCGCATTCAAGAACCCGCCCGCGACGCAGGGCCCCGGCTGGCCGGCTGGCAAGCTCATCGACCGCGCGGGCCTCAAGGGCCACCGCGTCGGCAAAGCCAGCGTCTCGGAGGTCCACGCCAACTTCATCGTCGCCGAGAACGGCTGCACCGCCACCGAGGTCCTCGCCGTGATCCATCACGTGCAGGACACGGTCAAAGCCACGCACGGCGTATCGCTGGAGCGCGAACTGATTGTCTGGGGCGAGTGAGGGAGCGCTATCGCAATGACAAAAAAGCCCGCATCAGTCAGATGCGGGCTCCTATGATCAGCAAACGATGGCGAAGTGTTTCATCGGCGGCGACGCAGCAGCATTGCTGCTGGCATTACCAGCAAAATTGATACCGGCTCGGGCACGAGTGTTTGCAGCGCGACCTGTTTGGCTTCACTGAAGAGCGGGCTGCCGGGGGCTGTTTGGCTGCCGGCGGTTCCGAAGAGGATGAAGAACTCTTCTGAGGTGGCGAGCGTGGGTGACGTGAGCTCCAGCGCGAGGGCGTAGATCCCCGCCGGGCCGGGTGAGACCGTGTTGCCGTTGCCCAGCTCGGCGATGTCGAAGTGGCTGTGTGCCTCGTTGGACATGTCACCCGTGGCGTTGAACTGCAGCAAGTTCGTGCCTGACACGGGCCCGTCGGCGGTCTTGAAGAGCTCGAACCCCAGACCCAGCCCGATCTGGGGCACGACACCGCTGGAACCGAAGAGGTCCTGCGTCGTGAGGAAGGTCTGGGTCGTGGTGTCGTAGAAGAGCGCGGGCCTCGTGATGTTGAAGCCGAACGAGGTGTTGTTGGCCAGGTGGTGCTCGGTGCCACGCGGGGCCTCGAAGCCGGGAAACTCGGTGAGCGAGCCGTTGAAGCTGTCGTATCCGAACTGACCCTCAAACAAGCGGGAGGGTGTGTAGACCGATGGGGATAAGTCGTTGTTGCTGGTGAGCGTCACGACGCGTCCACCGGCTTGGTCCACCCAGACCCTAGGTCCGTCGTGGGCCCATGCGGTGCTGGTCAACATGACGGTCAGCAGCGCGGCGATCCATTGTTTTTTAAGCATGGCGTTGATTTCCTGTTGAAGCCCTGCGGGGCCACAGGACGTGGCTCCGCAGGGCAGGTGTTGAGGTTGAAGGCATCAAACAAGACGGCTAGGACGGGAACGCAGCAACAGTCCGCCCAGGGTGGCCAGCGCGATCAAGGACGCGGGCTCGGGGATGACCTGCTGAGAGCCGCCCAGCATCTCGGCCACGTCGGCCGCTTCGCTCACGCTGACGCCTTTGAACAGCACCCAGTCGAAGGTGTCGGATGCAGCGATGTCCGAGTGTGTGCTGCTGATCTGCAGCGAGATCTTGTAGATCCCGTCGAGGACCGGGCTGGTCGGGTTGACACCATCGCCCACCAGCGAGTGTGTGATGTAACCATGAGGGTTTTGTGACAAGACCGCGGACCCTGTCGGCGCATTGAGCGTGCCAAAGTTGATGAAACTCGAAGCGGGGCCGTCGTCCTGACTGGTCATGATCTGGAGCGGGTTGTTTTTGTTACCGTCACTGCCCCTTTGGGCTTTCAGTTGGGTATCACCAGCATCGATGAAGCTGCTGCCGTCCCAGCGGGTCAGTCCCGAGGTGTACTGCATGCGGAAGTTGGTCCCCTCGAGGTTGACCTTTCCGACGGGCGCATCGTTGATGAACATATTGGTGTCGGGGGTGTAGAAGTTGTATCGGAACGAGTAGCCACCCCCGCCGCTGTGCCCGCCGGGCTGGCTGAACGGGTGGGGTTGCACGGTGACTTGCCCGTTGAAGGCATTGGTGGGGTTGTTGACAACGAAGACCGGCAGGACGTGGACGCTGGTGGGGGGCGTCAAAGTGGCGAAGCGGGGGAGAAACGACTCGCTTGAACTCGTCGTGACGATCTGTCGTACGACGACCTTGTTGGCGTCGTCGAGACTGATCTGGACTTGCGGGCCGTGGGCCAGGGCTGACGAGGCGAGCAGAGTAGAGGTCATTAATAGAGTGGAACGATTCAACATCACGGATCAATCTCCAAAAAACAAAGGGTGAGAGTAAAGCGAGGGGTCTCCGACAGAACTACCGTCGGGCCCTTGGGTCAAACGCGTTTTGATTGGGGTGGGTATAGACCGCGCCGATTGGCCGGGTCTCGGCGTGGCCATCGAGGAACGAGTAGTTGAGCGGGGCGTCCCAGGATCGCGCATCGTTGCCGTGTCGGCCTAGCGGCAGTTGCTGCGCGATCCTTGCCAGCGTCTGATCCGGCAGAAAGACGCTGTAAAACGATTCCACATGGAGGTGGTCTGCGCCGGCATAAGCACCGGCCTCGGCCAACTCCGCGAACTGAACCACCGCCGAAAGCTCGACCACATCGTCCAACTGGTCGATCGTGTCGGCCCCGGCAGGGGTATGGGTGGGTGACACAAAGTTGTTGATCGCATAACTGCTGGAACGAAACGCCGGTGGCGAAGAGGATGGCAGGGGCTGACTGAAAAAGACGCTTTGATCCGACGGGCACCGACGCGCCAGCGGGCTGTCAGAGTATCGGTCCAACTGACCGATCCAAGACCCTTGCGTCAAGTAGGAACCGCTACCGGCCTTGACAAGATGGCCGTGGTGATCCACCGCGTACGCCTGCTGCGACAGTGCCAAGGACCGTACGTTTGCGAGGCATAGAACCGTTCGTGCGGATGCACGAGCGGACCCCAGTGTGGGCAACAGAATGCCAACGAGTAACGCCATGATGGCCAGCACCACGAGCAGCTCAATCAATGTAAAGGCGCAGCGAATGCGCATAGCATATCCTTATTTAACCGGCACAGATGATCGGGTTAATGACACCTAACGATCGCGCATTGCAATCGAAATAAGCTTGATCACTCGCGCGGCATATCCCCGGCAGCAATAAATCAACAACGCTATGTCAAACCGTTGGCGGGCCGCGGGCGAGGAACGTGACGAGAGAGATGTCGGGGACGTAGATCGAATCGTCGGTTTGCGGCGCGAACCACGGGAGGCGTTCGAGCACAAACGCGCGCGGCTGGGTCCAAACAAAACGGTCGAGCTTGGCGACCAGCATGCAGATGGCACAGTTGGTCGGTGTGGGTTTAGAAGGCGATGGCTGGCCGGGCTGGTCATCGTTGCCTGGCTCGCCCCAGAGTGTGAGTGATACGCACAGCGGGCAGGAGGGAGCAGCGAGCATGGCGTCCGGTGAGCCAGACGCCTTGATCGCCCCGCGCTGGTGCCCGGGCACAATGACGCCGAAGAACAGCACCATCCATGCGATGAAGCTCCAACGCGCGATGTAGGAAGCGGTTTGCACCACGTGGCAAAAAGAATACAAGTGGTGTCCAGGAAAATCAAGACACCGCAAATCACACGCTTGATCGGGTTATTCGCGGATCACGACGACCTGCTTGCCCAACACTCGGCCGGCCTCTTGTCGTTCATGCGCAGCGCGGAGCGCCTCTTGCGTAAAGGCGACGCGTTCGCTGATGTGGACGCGGAGCTTGCCATCTTCGATGAGTTGGTTGGCGCGTCGGAGGTAGTCGGCGTGCTGCGTGGGCACGCCGCCGCCCATGAACCGGCCGCCGACGAACACGGGCAGTAGCGATTGGTTCATCACCATGAGCATGGAGAGGTCTACGTCATTGGGCACGCCGACGATGGTGGTGAGCCGGCCGTTGTAAGCGAGGCACTTGAGCGCGCGGGCGAACACCTCGCCGCCGACAAAGTCGCAGGCGACATCGACACCTTTGCCAACGGTCAACGTGCGGACCGTGTCGTGCACATCCTGCGTCCTGTAGTTCACCACGTGGTCGGCCCCGAGCGACTTGCACAGCGCGATGGATGCATCACGGCCAGCGGTGGCGATCACGGTGGCACCGACGGACTTGGCGAGCTGGATAGCGATGTGGCCGACGCCGCCAGCGCCGGCCTCGATGAGGGCGGTCTCGCCGGGCTTGAGTTGTGTGCGTTCAAAGAGCGCTTCCCACGCGGTGAGCAGCACGAGGGGGAGTGCGGCGGCGTGTACATGGTCGAGCGATGCGGGTTTTGGCGCGGCGGTGCGTGCATCGATGAGGCAGTACTCGGCGGTGGCGCCTTGAGCGAGGACGCTGGGCATGGCGTAGATGGCGTCACCAAGGTTGAATTGCGTCACGGCGTTGCCACGCTCGAGGACGATGCCAGAGGCGTCGAAGCCGGGGATGGCGGGCATGGGCCTGGGTGCACGGAACTTGCCGCTGCGGATCTTGTGATCGACGGGGTTGATGCTGGTGGCGTGGACTTCGACGAGCAGCTCGTGCGGGCCGGGCGTGGGTCGGTCGATGTGCTGTTCGACGAGGACGGACGCGGGGCCTGTCTGGGGGATGAGGATGGCTTTCATGAGCGCGGTCCGTGAGGGAGTGTTGGGCGTGTTCAATCGCGTCGCGTGGCGGGCATGAGGATCCACAGCGCGAGGTAGACGAGGATGCCGGGGAACGCGGCGGAGAGGATGGAGGTGAGCACGAAGAGGACGCGGACGAGAGTCCGGCTCCAGCCCAGGAAGCGAGCGAGCCCGGCGCACACGCCCCCGAGGATCGCGTGTGACTTGTCACGGGTGAGGCCTGCGGCGGAGTTTGGCATGGGCGTGTCCTTTCGGGAAGGAGCCGAAGGGTGAGTGTATGCGGGGCGTTTGCGTGTGCGGCGTTTGTGGTGGATGAGGGCGTGTCTTAACGTGCTGTAGCGGCGGGTTGACGTGTGTCGACCCAACGCCTTGCAGGAAGCCATTCAACACGAAGCACGAGGAACACGATGAGCACCCAGATCGCCGCACAGATGTACACATTACGCGACCATTGCAACACGCCCTCTGACATCGCAAAGACCTGTGCGAAGCTCAAGGCGATCGGTTACGACGCGATCCAGGCGTCGGCCGCGGGCTTCAACAACATCTCGGCCAAGGAGCTGCGTACGATCCTCGATGACCTGGGCATGGTCTGCTGCGCGACGCACCGCTCGCTGGAGCAGCTGCAGGATGCACCTGCGTCGATCGACTACCACCGAACCCTCGGCTGCGAGATCACGGCCATCGGCGGGTGGGGCTGGTCAGGCAACGAGACGGTCGCGGACTGGACGAAGTTTGCGGCGGAGTTCCAGGCGCTGGGACAGAAGTACGTCGGCTCGGGCGTCTCGATCGGCTACCACAACCACTCGCACGAGTGGGCCCCCTTTGGCATCACCGATGCGCCGGCAACGATCAGCGGCAAGCACACGCCGATGACGCTGCTGGTCGAGAAGCTCACGGCCCCGCTGTTTTTTGAGATCGATACCTACTGGGTGGCGCACGGCGGTGGCAACCCCGCAACGTGGCTGAAGAAGCTCAAGGGCCGGGTGCCCGCGATCCACATGAAGGACTTGACGATGAGCGCCAAGCGCGAGCACAAGATGTGCGAGGTCGGCGCGGGCAACCTGCACTGGGACGAGATTCTGCCGGCCGCGAAGGAAGCGGGCGTCCAGTGGTACATCGTCGAGCGCGACCAGGGCGACCTGGACCCCTTCGAGTCGCTCAAGGTCTCGCTGCACAACCTGCACGCGATGGGCCTGAAGTAACCCGCGCTCCAACAGACAACGACACACGCCCCGCGTCCGCACGCGGGGTTTTTTGTTGCTCGATCCGTGCGCAGCCGTTCAATCGGTACACTTTTCAACCCATGGCACTGCTTTCGATTGCAAATCTTGGTTTCAGCTACGGCGACCGGCACATCCTCGACGGCGTGAACCTCACTCTGGCGCAGGGGGAGCACGTGGGCCTCGTCGGGC
>DAIOEG010000017.1:14380-15954 GCA_036746415.1 Phycisphaera sp.
CCGCACACCCACCGATGCGCACGGCGAGGCGCCGCGCGCCGCCGCGGTGCCGATGAAGCCCGATGAGGGGCAGATCCAGCTCGCGCGCGGCGCAAGTGTCGGCTACCTCGATCAGCACCACGCCCTGCATGCCGAGCGTTCGCTGAAGGACGAGGCGATGAGCGCGTTTGCGGCGCTGCACGACTTGTACGACCAGCTCGAAGAGACGGCCCACGCGATGGGCGAAGAGGGGCATGATGCGGACGAGCTCGACAAGCTGCTCAAGCGTTACGCGAATATTGAGGAGCGGATCCACGCGGCGGGCGGGTTCACGGTCGAGCACAAGGTCGATGAGGTGCTGCACGGGCTGGGCTTGACGGATGAGTTCTTCAGCGTGAAGTGTGGCGACCTGTCGGGCGGTCAGCGGGGCCGGCTGGCGTTGGCGAAGCTGTTGCTTGCGGAGCCGGACGTGCTGTTGCTCGACGAGCCGACGAACCACCTGGACATCGCGGGCCGTGAATGGTTGGAGGGGTTTCTGCGGTCGTTCCCGGGCGCGGTGCTGCTCATCAGTCACGACCGCTGGTTGCTGGACCGCGTGGTGAGCAAGATCTACGAGATGGAGGACGGCGAGCTGGTGGAGTACCCGGGGAACTACATGAAGTTCCGCGAGCTGCGCGCAGCGCGGATCGAGGAGATGCGCCGGGCGTACGGCAAGCAGCAGACGAAGATCAAGCAGGAACAGGCGTTTATTGATCGTTACAAGGCGGGTCAGCGGGCCAAGCAGGCGCGCGGCCGGGAGACTCGGCTGCACCGCTTCAAGCGGGACCACATGATCGACCTGCCGCCGGAGCTGGACGCGATGAAGCTGAGCTTCGCGCCCAAGCAGCGCAGCGGCGACGTGGTGGTGGCGGCGGAGAACATCACCAAGGGGTACGAGGGCAAGCCGCTGTTCGGGCAGCTGTCATTGTCTCTCAAGCGCGGCGAGAAGATCGGCATCATCGGTCCCAACGGCGCGGGCAAGTCGACGCTGGTGCGCTGCCTCTTAAACGAGATGGATGTCGATACGGGCACAGCCAAGCTCGGCGCATCGATCAGCATCGGCTACTACAAGCAGAGCCACGAGGGCCTGAACCTGCAGACGACGGTGGTGGAGTATTTGAAGCGTCTGGTGCCCAGCCAGAGCGAGCAGGAGGCGCGCGACCTGGCCGGCGCGTTTCTGTTCACGGGCGACTCGCAGGACAAGGTGCTGAACGTGTTGTCCGGCGGCGAGCGCAGCCGGGCGGTGCTTGCGGGGCTGATGGTGAACGGCCACAACCTGCTGGTGCTTGACGAGCCGACCAACCACCTGGACATCCCCAGCAGCGAACGGCTTGAAGAGGCGCTCAAGCGTTACACCTCGATGCAGAAGCGTTACTCAACGACAGGCAACGCGGGCACCGAAGGCACGCTCATCTTGATCTCGCACGACCGGATGCTGCTGGACCAGTTGGTCGATCAACTCCTGATCTTCGACGGCAAGGGCGGGGTGATCCACTTCGTCGGGTCGTACTCCGAGTGGGTCGCGTCTCAGCAGGCAGTGACGGCGATGCCCGCTG
>DAIOEG010000018.1:0-8364 GCA_036746415.1 Phycisphaera sp.
TGGCGGGCAGGAAGATGGCGGCGTTGGCGGGGCCGGTCTTTTGGACGAGGTGTTCGAGCGTGCGGCGCAGGACGTTTTCGAGGTCGAGCTCGTGGTCGATGACGGTCTTGTAGGCGTTGGTCTGCATGGCCTGGTTGAACTGGACGGCGAGTTCCTGATAGGCCGTCACAAGGTCGGAGCACAGCGCATCGACCTGTCGGGAGATGTCGATGCGTGCGTCGTTGAGCTTCTTGCAGAGGCGCTTGAGTCGTCGGACACGCTTGGCGTTGCTAGCATCGCGCTGGTGCTTGCTCAGGGCGCGCTCGATGCGTTGTGCGAGGTCGTCGTGTGCGACGGGGCTGACCATGAAGTCACACGCGCCGGCCTGGATGGCTGCGGTGGCGGCGTGGATGTCGGGCGTGTCGCTGATGACGATGAGGGCGGCGGGGTCGGTGCCCTTGCGGGTGATCTGCGCGAGATCGGTGCCGGGGCCGTCGGGCAGCTGCGGGCGCACCAGCGTGAGCTCGACGTGCTGTTGTTGCAGGAGCTTTCGCGCATCGGCGAGCGTGTTTGCGGTGAGCACGATGTAGGGCTCACGGGTCGAGCCGCAGGCCTGCACGGCGTGTGCGAGCTGCGCAGGTTCTCCGACCACGAGCACGTGTCGGCCTCTGGTTTGCTTGCCGGGCTTGCGTGTGTTGGCGACGCGGGCCTTGAGCTTGGGTGTGGATGAGTCGGGTTGACGGTTGGGGTCTTTGGACGGTTGAGGCACGGCTTTCTCCATCGCGGGCTCGTATGCGTCCTGCATCACGGCCGGCGCTCCTGTTCCCCCGGTGGCGCCCCGGAACGGGTCCGGGGTGGTCTTGAAAACGGCTGGACGCCTTGCACGTCGCCGCTTCCATGAGGGCTATCGACTGACCGCGATGCTTAGTGAAGCGGCAGGACCAGCGTTGCGGTGGTTCCCCGGCCGGGGGTGCTGCGTAGATCGATTGTGCCGCCGTGCGAGCCGGCGAGTTGTTGAACGCGTGATAATCCCATGCCTACTTGACGCCCAGCGGTCTTGGCGCTGAAGAACGGATCGGTCGCGTGTTCAAGTGTGTGTGCGTCCATGCCCTCGCCGTCGTCGGTGACGCTGATGAGAACGCTGCCCTGGCGTAGCGGCGATTGCTTGTCTTCGCCGTGTTTCACGCCCGACAACGCGGGATCGGCCGTCAACCCGTCGCTCACTAGGCGGGCCGACACCGTGATGTTGCGCTTGGGGTTGGCCTGCACGGCGTTGGTGAGCAGCTCGATGACGGCACGCTCGACGTGCTCGGGGTCGAGCCAGAGCTCGGGCATCACCGCAGGCAGCTTGACCGAGAACTCCAGGTCGTCCCGCCGGCGTTTGCTTGCCTGAGCGATCTTTTGCACCGCGTTGCCAAGCACCGTGGACAGCACCGTTGCCTGTCGGTGCGCGCGCGGCGGGTCGGCAAACATGCGCAGCGATGTGATGAGGTCGCTCAAGCGGTGCGCCTCGCGGAAGATCGTTTGAGCGGACTGGTGTTCCTTGCTGTTCTTGTCGAGGCGCATCGTGAGCAGCTGCGCCCGGCCGGCGATGTTGGCGAGCGGGTTGTTCATCTCGTGCGCAGCGCCGGCGGCCATCTCGCCGAGGCGCGCCATGGTCTGTGCGCGTGTGAGGCCGTCCTGTGCTGCGGCGAGTTGTGTGTTCGCATCGGCGAGTTGTTCGCCGAGGCGTTTCGCGCCTTCGTGCTGATTGGCGGCGGCGATGGCGACGCCCCACGTTGTTGCGATCGAGACGACGGTCTTCCAGTTCATCTCGACCGGTCGGTCGTGCAACAGCAGGCCCGATGTGCCCCAGCCCGAGGGCATGGGCATGATCTGCACCTTGCGCAGGTCGTCCGCCTGCACGAGGTGGTCCGCGACCCACGGCAGGACGCTCATCAGCGTCATGTTGAGCGACTGCTCCGCGTCGAACCGCGCGAGGTCCGGCGCGTGCGGCGGGACATCGACGTATTGCCGATGCATCGGGTTGCCCTCTTCGTCGTAGTGGCACAGGAGCCAGGCCTCCTGCACGCCGCTTGTCACGCTCGCGGGGTCGGTGTCGTCGCTGACCAGCTGCTCGTCGGGGCCTTTACTGGCCTGTTGGGCTTCCTCAAGGTTCACGCGTGTGGGGTGCAAGATGGCGAAGAAGCCCGGGCCCAGGAGTTGGCGCGATGACATCGCCACGGCGTCGAGCACGTCTTGCACGCTTCGGCCGGGGCTGATCTGCGCGTTGAAGTGGTTGATGGTGTCGAGGACCTGCGCTTGTGCCTGCGCGGCGCGGGCTTTTCGTTCGAGGTTTTCGTTGGCTTTGCCGAGCGCTTCGTTGGCGCGTTTGAGTGATTCGACAAAGCTCTGCGGCGTGATGTCGTGGTCCATTCCCAGTGATGCGGAGAGCTTGGCGACGCGTTGCGGGAGGTCATCGGTGGCCTGTTCGAGCAGGGCCGGGTCGAGTCCGAGCTTTTGTGCGATGGCCCCCACGTCCCCAGCGGGCGAGAAGTTGCCGGAGTATCCCAGGTGCCGTCGCCTGCACATGAGGTCGGCGAGGGTGACGATGCCGATGAGTCGTCGGTGTTCGAGCTTGGGCAGCGTCTCGAACGCCGAGCCGTGCAACCAGATCGCGTCCTGCAGCTTGTGCGGCAGCTTCCACTGCTCGGCCAGCCGTTTGCCTGCCGTGTGGTGGTCGATGCCGAGCACGCGGCGTTCGTGGTCTGCGATGTTGCCTTGATGGACCTCGGCCAGCTCGAGCACACGGCTGTACGCCTGTGGCAACACGCAGTGCAGCGCGAGCTTGCCGATGTCGTGCAACAGGCCACACACAAACGCATCGTCCGCCGACACGTCCGGCAGGCGACACGCCGTCGCGATCCGCTCGCAGCACGTGGCCACCGCGAGGCAGTGCAGCCAGAACTGATGCGCATCAAAACGACACGAAGCGTGCGTTGCCTCGGGGTCGTGCGTGATGCCCTCGGGCGTGGCGCGCTCGAACGCCTCGATGACCTTGAGCGACAGCACCGCGTTGCGCACCGCGTTGAACCCCAGCAGCAGCACGGCCTTGTCGATGCTCAGCGTGTCCATCCGCACGCCACGGTCCGATGCGCGACACAGCTTGAGCAGCTTGGCGGTCAGCGGCGGGTCGGCCTTGACGGTGGCGATGACTTCTTGTGTGTTGCTCGCGTCGCTGGCGGTCAGTTGCAACAGCTTGGCCGCGACGGCGGGCAACGTGGGCAGCGTCTCCACCTGCCGGAGGATCAGCTCGATACGCCGCGTCTTGGAAAGCTCGGTCGCCTGCATGGTGTGTGGTGGAAGGGGCTGGGGTGTCAGGGGCTCAGTGAAGACAGTGAGGTCAAGATTTGTGTTTGTCTTCCCTCGGCCCTCGGCCCCTTTGTTCAGATCTCCAGCAATGCTTCGATGCGCTCGACGAGCTTTTCGATGTTGAAGGGCTTCTTGATGAACTCGTCGGCGCCGGCTGCGAGCAGGCCGTCGATCTCGTTTTGGTTAACGACGCCCGAGACGAAGATGATGCGTGTCTCGGCGAGGTCGGGGTTGTTTCGGACGGACTTGCAGACGATGTTGCCGTTGATGTCGGGCAGCATGTAGTCGAGGATCATGAGGTGTGGCTTGAAGCTCTCGCTGACCATGCCCGCGTCGTAGCCGGTGCTGGCGGTGCGGACCTCGAAGCGGTTGTCGCGTTCGAGGACATCGACGAAGAGCTCGATGAGGTTGGGGTCGTCATCGACGACGAGGATGCGCTTCTTACGCGAGCGGTTGCCGGTGAGGTTTTCGAAGGGGATGCCGTTGTCCTTCATGAAGCGCATGAGCTCTTCACGGGGGATGCGTCGGAACCGGCTGCCCGGCACGCGGAAGCCCTTGAGCCGGCCGGCGTCGAAGCAGCGGATGATGGTCTGTTGCGAAACCTTGCAGACCTCGGCCGCCTCGCCGGTGGTGAAGACCTGCTTGTCTGACAACGGCACTTCAGGCGTCGAGGACGGTGTGGCGTTGGGTTCGATCGGTGATCCGTGACGGCTGGTCATAAATGCGCTCCCTGGTCGGCCGGGGTGGACGATTCGTCCGCTCGACGCCGCGTGCAGATGCCCCCCGGTGCCCCCTCTGCGGCGAGATTGAATTACCCAGCTTCACCAGATTCACATCGTCGAGCTTGGGTCACCACTTAACCCAGCTGCGCGCGCCAGCCGGTGCCGACCTCTCGGGAAACGACTGTGTCCGCGGCGGACGACCGCTTTTGTGCGCGCATTTCGGTCGTCCCCACGCACGTTTTCGCCACACAAAAAAAATCGTAAACCCTTGTGAATGCCGCACGCGACCGCTCTTCAAGACCGCGAAGCGCGCACAAAACCGTCCCTGCAGGCCCATAGGTGTGGGCCCGCTTGTCGTCAGACCCGCACGATCCGCCACACCGCACGGAACAGCCCCGCGACCGACTCGCGGGGCACCACGCGCGACGAGAAGTCCGGGTTCAACGGCTGCAGACGGATCCGCGCCTCCGCTCCCTCGCCCTCGAAATACACCCGCTTAAAGGTGATCTCATGATCGGGCTCCAACCGCACAAACGCATCGCACCCGCTGCTCACACCCGCCAACGGCGAGAAGACCACGATGTCGCCCTCCCGGTAGCCCGGCTCCATCGACTTGCCCGTCACCCGCGTCGCAAACGCGTCCGGGTCGTCCAGATCAGGCACCGTCAGGTACTCATCCGCCCCTCCCGCTGGATAGCCAAGGTCCGTAAACATCGACGGCTCGCCCGCCGCCACCCGATTGATCAGCGGCACCCGCGTCGCCAGCTTCAGCACCGCCGGCTCCACGCCGTGCGCCTTGGGCGGTGTGCCGCCGTCCCGGCCCGACTCCGCCACGCTCAGCACCCGGTTCACCCGCTTGCCCAGCTGGCCGCTGCGATACAGCGCATCCAGGTCACGCCCGCCGTGGCTCTGCGACCGGCCGGCCGACGCCTTCAGCCACGCCGCGAGCTTTCGGCCCTCCTGCGCCGCGTCCGCCAGGTGCGCCACCTGACGACGCACCGGCTCGGGCGTGCTCGCCCAGTCCGCCGCCGCCCGCAGCGACCCGTCCAACACCCCAAGCTGCTGCTCCAAACGCTCCACCAGCGCAGCCGACGGCGGACCCGCCACCCGGTCGTTCTCAATCATCGACAAATAACTCGTCGCCGCCCCCACCGACTCCGCCAAGGCACGCAGCGTCAACCCCCGCTGCTGCCGGCGACGACGCACGATCTGTCCCACGCTTTCCATCGTCCACGCTCCCGGATCGCCGGTGTCACGGGCTGACACCGACTTCAATTACCATTGAACGTGGCCCTTGACAACCAATGGCCAATCCGGTTCAATCCCGTATGAAGTACCAAACAAATACCAAAAAAACATCCCGGAGGCAAGCCCCATGAGGCCCGATTTCGTCACCGACACCCAGCAGCGCAGCGACCCCCGGCACCCCCTGCGGTCCCAGGCCGAGGCCTTGTCCCACTGGGCACGACACCTGCCGCCCGCCGACCGTGCGCTCCTCGAACAGTTCCAAGCCCATGGCCGAACCACCCGACAGATCGCCGACCTGGGCGGCAGGTCTTGCCGACAGGTCCGACAACGCACCGTGACCCTCATTAAACGACTGCAATCAAAAGAGTTCCGGTTTGTTGCCTCCTTCCCGCACAAGCTCCCCCCCGACTACCTGCCCGTCGCGCAGGCGTGCTTTGTCCAAGGCCTGTCCCTGCGTCAAACCGCCAAACGCACCGGACGCACCATCTACCAGGTCAGACTCACCCGCCAGATCATCCGCGACCTCATACGGCTCGCACACCGATGATCCCCGCCACGCCCCCCGCCACTTGCAACGTCACACACCCCTGCCACCCTCTCCAGTTTAACTACATTTCAATTGAAAGTGAAATAAGATGCAACTGACTGTTCAACTGGACGCCAACACCGCCGCCTTTGGACCCGCGGATCGCCCGTCGCATCGGCTGCTCGAGGTTGCCTCGATGTTTGGCCTGGGGCTGGACCGCTCGCGGACGCTGGCGGTCGTCCCCCGCACCACGATCACGCTGGCCCCCGCGCAGATCGTGTTCATCACCGGGCCCTCGGGGTCGGGCAAGTCCACGCTGCTTCGGCTGCTCCGCGAGGCATTGGCCCGGACACTCTCCGACCGCCCCTTGCCGGTCCACGACTTCGCCGACCTGCCCGAGCCCCGCGACCTGCCCCTTGTTGATGCGCTCGACACGCCCACACTTGCCGACGCGCTCGCGGCCCTCTCCGTCGCCGGCCTGAACGACGCCTTCGTCATGCTCCGCACGCCCCGCCAGCTCTCCGATGGCCAGCGCTACCGCTTCAAACTCGCACAGGTCATCGCCACCCTCCCCCAACAGCCGCCCGGCGAGACCGACCCCAGCCACCCCCGCGCCGTCATCCTTGCCGATGAGTTCGGCGCGACGCTCGACCGAATGACCGCCGCCGTCATCGCCAAGAACCTCCGCCGCTGGGTCTCCGCCGCCCGCGTCTGCCTGGTCGCCGCCACCACCCACGACGACCTGCTCGAGCCCCTCGACCCCGACACCCTCATCGAGCAACACCTCACCGGCACCCTCACCCTCGCACACAAACCCACATGACACCCAACCCCCCCACCACCACACGCCGATGCTAAGCCCCGCTGCGGGGCGAAGCGTCTGGCTCTCTCCCTCTCCACCACCACCCACTTCCGGGGCCCCCATGTCCACCCTGCTTGAACGCTTCCACCACCGGCGCGACACCCTGCTCGACACGCTCACGCTCCGCACCGGCTCGCTGCGCGACTACGCCGTCCTCAAAGAGCACCACTACCGCGCCGCCACGCCCGCCACCGCGACGCGGGTCCTGGTCATCGAAGACCGTCGGCCAAGCGTCGCCGGCCGGTACCTCTGCCGACCCGATGAAACGACCACGCTGGCGGTGCTCGTCGAGTCGCTCGCGTCGTTGAGCTGCCGGATGCGTGACTACGCGCTGCACGAGCGCTACGCCTCGCTCGCCGGCCGGTCGCGCAGCCAGCTGCTCAATGACGAGCTGCGCTGCATCAGCCGAGTTGTCGTGGACCCGCGCTTCCGGGGCGTCGGCCTCGCCGGCCGGCTCGTCCGCGCGGCGCTCGCCAAGCCCACGACGCGTTACACCGAAGCGCTCGCCGCGATGGGCCGAGTGAACCCGTTCTTCGAACGAGCCGGCATGACGCCCTACCACCGCCCGTCCCACGCCTACGACCTCCGCCTCGCCGATGCGCTTGGCTCGCTCTCACGCACCACCCACGACCTCGCCTGGCCAGCGCAACTACTCGAACACATCGAAACACTGCCCGATGCGCAGCGTCAATGGTTCCTCCGCGAGCTGCGCGCCTGGTATCGCAAGAACGCCGGTCGATCGGGCACCGCACACGCCACCCCCCTCGAACAACTCACCCTCGCGCGAGAACGCCTCAAACTCGAACCCGTGTACTACCTGCATGAGTCGCAGAGCTTGAATCGCCAAGACGCCAAGGGGGCCAAGGACCGCCAAGGTCAGAACGATTGAATGAGTTTTCACGCGCTGCTCTTTCCTAA
This sequence comes from Phycisphaera sp., assembly GCA_036746415.1. Lineage (GTDB taxonomy): Bacteria > Planctomycetota > Phycisphaerae > Phycisphaerales > Phycisphaeraceae > DAIOEG01. The sequence goes on from DAIOEG010000018.1 coordinate 7,607, forward strand.
ACATCCATCTTGGTTGATGTCAAACCATCTTTGTGCCCTCCCTTAGCGGCCCTTGGCTCCCTTGGCGTCTTGGCGATTCAAATTTCCCCCCCTTTCCGGAGCAAACAATGCAACTGCAAGAGATCCCGCTTGATCAGCTCGAAGCCCACCCCGCCAACAGCAACGTGATGCCCGAGCCGTTGTTCAAGAAGCTCGTGGAGCACCTGCGTCGCGAAGCGCTCTATCCGCCCATCATCGTCCGCGCGTTGGCGGCCGATCGTTATCAGCTCATCGATGGCCACCACCGCGTCAAAGCCCTGCGCGAGCTGCAACACACGCATGCGCGCTGCGTCGTGTGGGACGTTGATGAGCAAGGCACGCTCGTGCTGCTTGCGACGCTCAATCGTCTCCAAGGGCATGACGACCCCCGGAAGCGCGCTGCGGTGCTGGCTCAGCTGTCGCAGTCGCTGGATGTGAAGGAGCTTGCGAAGCGGTTGCCCGAGGACGGCGACAAGCTCAAGGCGCTGTTGCAGCTCAACGACACGCCGTTGCCGCCGCGCCCGCCGCGTGACCCGCAGGAGGTGCCGGTGGCGATCCACTTCTTCGTGCTGCCCGCCGTCCGCCGAGCCATCGAACACAAGCTCCAGAGCACCGGCCTGCCACGCGAAGAAGCACTCACGCAGCTCCTGGGCCTTTGACTGATTGCGGTTGTATTTGAACCGCAGAGGCGCAGAGGACGCAGAGAAGACGGGGAAGAAAGGATCATTCCACGTTGTCTG
>DAIOEG010000018.1:8374-15883 GCA_036746415.1 Phycisphaera sp.
GCGGTTGAACTTCAGAATTTCACGGGGGACACGATGTCAGCATCAGACAGCTCTCGGGGCTGGGACCACTACCGACCCAATTCGGTCATTCAACTCCACCGCGTCGTCCACCAATGGATGGGCGTGGACACCGTCCGGACACTTCGGGCCGGCAAGGGCCAGAGCCCGATGGACTACCTCGCGTGGTCGTACTTCGAGCCCTCGCAATGCGGGCCGGGCTCGCCGCGACCCGAGGCGCACTGGCTGGGGCCATCGCGCGACTGCGTCGTGTGGGCCAACCGTGGGGGCGGTAAGACGCTGCTGGGCGCGGTGGCGACGGCGCTCGACCTGTTGTTCAAGCCGGGCGTGCAGGTGCGTGTGCTTGGCGGGTCGCTTGAGCAGAGCAGCAAGATGCATGCGCACCTGGTCTCGCTCTTTGATCGGCCGATGTTGCGTGAAGCGCTCGCGTCCCCGCCGACGACTCGGCGGATCGAGCTGCACAACGGCAGCAGCGTCGAGCTCCTCGCCGGCTCGCAGCGGAGCGTGCGTGGTGTGCGTGTGCACAAGCTGCGGTGCGACGAGGTCGAAGAGTTCGATGCGGACGTGTGGCAGGCGGCGCAGATGGTGACGCGGTCGGGTTGGTGCGGGCCGGTGTATGTGACGGGCGCGGTGCAGGCGCTTTCAACGATGCACCGGCCGGGCGGGCTCATGAGTCAGCTGGTGAGCAAGGCCGGCGCTCGGGTGTTCAAGTGGAACGCGATGGACGTGGCTGCGCGTTGTGAGGAGGAGCGCGCGTGCGCATCGTGCGTCTTATGGAAGGACTGCGGCGGCTGGGCGAAGCGCGCGGACGGGTTTGTGCCGATCGACGACCTGATCGCGCAGCGGAGCAGAACGTCGGACGTGACCTGGCAGGCCGAGATGCTGTGCGAACGGCCGGCGGTGGACCACGCCGTGTACGCCGGCTTCTCGCGAGCTGACCACGTGCGCGAACGCATCGATGACAGCACCGCTGATGCTCGGTTCGTCGCAGGCATGGACTTTGGCTTGCGCAGCCCGCTCGTCATGTTGTGGGGCATCTCGTACGGGCGCGGGCCGAGTGCGACGCTGCACATCGTCGGCGAGTACGTGCAGACCGACCTCACACTCGAACGCCACCTGTACGCGATCGATGCGCATCGCCTCGCGTGCGGCGCGCCGCCGGCGATCGAGCTTGCGTTTCTTGCGGTCGATCCGGCGGGCAACGCTCGCAACAGCCACAGCGGCGAGTCGGATGTGAATGTCCTGCAACGGTTTGGGTACCGCGTCCGCTCCCGCGCTTCACGCATCGAGCAGGGGATCGAGCACGTCCGCCGACGCCTCGACCGTGGCACGTTGTTCCTTCACCCGCGCTGCGAACGATTGATTGAGTCGCTCGAACGCTACCACTTCGACATGTCCCGCCCGGGCGTGGCGCTGCCCGTCAAAGACGGCCCCGACCACGCGTGCGACGCCCTGCGCTACCTCATCAACGCGCTGGAAGCGGATGTCCCCGCGACGTGGAGGAGTTACCTGTGAGCTTCAAGTCTTGTCTTGACCCTGCCGATGTTTGGACATAATGTCCAAAGTTGATGCGTGTGCTCAATCGGCGGCAACTGGTCACTGCCATGGAACGCCACGCGGCGTCTCGCCCGGCGATCAAGCGGTGGTTGCTGTTGACCGAGTCGTCGCGGTGGCAGTCGTTTCAGAACGTGCGACAGACGTTTGCATCGGCAGACAAGGTGGGAGTTGGATCGGCTGCACAATATGTGTTCAACATCGCCGGCAACCGTTTCCGGCTGATCGCGCTGGTGGATTTTGAGGAGCAGACGGTGTTTGTTCAGGCCGTGCTGACGCATGCGGAGTACGACAAGGGCGGATGGAGGTCTTCGTGATCATCAAGCAAACCGACACACAACGCTTAGATGTCCCCGGCTCGTACGCGGAGCTGCTCGTGTTTTATCCGCTTCATCGGTTGGCGGATGAGGTGGACCTGGACAACGCGCTGGAGATGATGGAGCGGTTGATGCTTCTGCGTCGGCCGACGCGGGACCAGAAGTTGTTTCGGGTGACGCTGGCCACGTTGATCGAGTCGTACGAGCGGGAGCACCACCGGATCGATCTGTCGCGGACCGACGGGCTTGATGTGTTGAAGCACCTTGTACAGGAGCACGCGATGTCGGCTGGTGCGCTTGCGGAGGCCCTTGGCGTCTCGGCATCGACCGTTTACAAGATCTTGTCGGGCGAGCGTTCGCTAACCGCGTCACACATCGCGCTGCTTCAGAAGCACTTCGGCGTGGAGGGCTCTGTGTTTCTGCCACGTCCGTGAGGCAACAGCTTGAACAGCGCGGCTTGGCTTGGATTTACGCCGGATCGACGAAGTCGATGTCGCCGCAGTCGGGGACGAGGCGGGCGGCAATGGCTTCTTTCAGGAGTTGGCGGACGGCGGCTCGGCCGCGCTGGCCGTAGTCGAGGGTCCAGTCGTTGACGTACATGCCGACGAAGCGGTCGGCGAGTTCGGTCTGCATGTCTCGTGCGTAGTTGAGTGCAAACGCGACGGCCTCTTCACGGTGGTCCAGAGCGTGTTTGATCGAGTCGAGCAGGACACGGCAGATGGTGGGCGCTTCGCCGGTGGCGAGCAGGTCGCGTCGGATGGCGTTGGCACCGAGCGGGAGTGGGAGGTTGCGGGAGTCGGTCCACCAGGTGCCCAGGTCGATGAGCTTGGTGAGGCCGTTGTGGGTGAAGGTGAGTTGTCCCTCGTGGATGATGAGGCCCGCATCGAACTCGCCGGACTCGACGCGTTGGAGGATGGTGTCGAACATGACGGGCTGCCAGTCGATGTCGCGTGCGGAGAGGCCGTGCTCGGCGAGGGCGAGTTGTGTGGAGAGCCAGGCGGTGGTGCGTTCGCCGGGGATGGCGAGCTTAGCGCCTTTGAGGTCTTTGATTGTTTTGAAGCGGTTGGGTTTGGCGACGATCATGGGGCCGTAGCGGTCGCCCATGGAGCTGCCGCAGCTGGTCATGATGTATTGGTCGGCGACAAAGGGGTATTGGTGGACGGAGAAGGCGGTGATCTCGAGCTCGCCGCGCTGGCTGCGGACGTTGAGGGACTGGATGTCTTCGAGGACGTGTTGGAAGTGGTAGCCGCGCGTGTCGATGCGGGGCGTGTGTGTGGTGCCGTCGGGCGCGGTGAAGTTGGCGAGCGGCCACCACATGAAGGCGTCGTCGGGGTCGGGGCTGTGGCCGAGGCGGAGCGTGCGGGTGTGGGTGGTGGTGGATGCTGTCATGGTCGGAGTGTAGGGAGGCGCGTGGTGCGGGGCGTGTGGCGCTCCGGGGCGTGTGGTGTTCGCTACGCTACGTTGATATACGGGGAACTGTCATGACTCACGGCTCTTCCAACACGCCTTGGCCGACGTATCGACCGCCGCATCGGCGGTGGGCCGATGAGCAGGTGCACGCGGACGGCGGGGGCTCTTCGTTGCCCGTGGTGCTGGAGCATTCGCTGGTGCCTGCGGGCGAGCCGGCGTGGGTGGAGACGCAGGAGGGGTTGGCGGCGCTGGTGTTGGAGCTTCGGTCGGCGGGTGTGTTTGCGTACGACGCGGAGTTCATCGGGGAGCAGACGTTTTACCCGCGATTTTGCGTGATTCAGGTGGCGACGGCGGCGCGTGTGACGCTGATCGATGCGCTGGCGGGTCTTGATCTGTTGCCGTTCTGGTCGTTGCTGGGTGAGCCGGGTGTGGAGTGCGTGGTGCACGCGGGCAAGCAGGACCTGGAGCCGGTGCATCGGCATTGCGGCGCGCGAGCGGCGCGCGTGTTTGACACGCAGGTGGCGGCGGGGTTTGCGGGTCTTGCGTACCCGATGTCACTGGGCAAGCTGGTACCCGAGTTGACCGGTGCGCAGACGGGCGCGGACCACAAGTTCAGCGCGTGGGACCGTCGGCCGTTGTCGCTGACGCAGCGGGCGTATGCGGCGAATGATGTGCGGTACTTGTTGTTGCTGCGAGAGGTGTTGCTGGAGCGGATGCGTGAGCGTGGGCACGTCGAGCGGTTCCGGGAAGAGATGTTGACGCTGACCGAGCCGGCGAGCTTCCGGGTGGACCCCTTAGAGATGAAGCTCAAGGCCAAGGGCGCGGGGGACTTGAGTCGTCGCGAGCAGGCGGTGGTGAATCGGTTGCTGCTGTGGCGACATGAAGAGGCGCAGCGTCACGATGTGCCGGTGCGGGCGTTTTTGGATGACGTGACGCTGGTCGAGCTGGGGCGTCGGCCGGTGGTGAGCGTAGAGGATGTGCAGCGGTTCAAGGGGCTGCCTTGGCCGATCAAGGAAAGGTATGCCGAGGACATCGTGACGATGACGGCCGAGGCGCTCGGCAGCGAGTTGCCGCCGAGGCGTCGTCGGTATCGACCGATGAGCGAGGCGGCGGAGATGCGGCTGTCGGTGTTGTGGGACGCGGTGCAGCGGCACTGCGAGTCGCTGGGCGTCGCGCCGTCGCTTGTGCTGAACAAGAAGGACTTGACGACGTATGTCCGCCTGAGCGAGTCGGGGCGAACGGGCGAGGGGCTTCGGCTGACGTCGGGGTGGCGCGGCGCGTTTCTGTTGCCGGTGCTTGGTGGGTTACCGGCCTTTGAGGAGGCGAGTGAGGACGTGTGACTCGACCCGGGCAAGCGACAGGCCGATACGACACCGTACCCGGCCACACAGGAGTCTCACGCTTGCCCGCCGCACCCCTGCCCGCATGTGAACCGCAACGTCTCGCTGCCCTGCGTTCCTACGGAGTGCTCGACACGCCGCGCGAGGCGGTCTACGACGAACTGACGCAGCTCGCGGCTTACATCGCACAAGCACCCACGGCACTGGTGAGTCTGGTGGATCAGCACCGGCAATGGTTCAAGAGCACGCACGGGCTGGATGCCTGCGAGACGCACCGCGACGCGGCGTTCTGTTCATATACCATCCTCAATGATGCCTCGCTCATCGTGCAGGACGCGACGCAAGACCCGCGCTTCGCCGACAACCCGCTCGTCACTGGTGACATGCACTTGCGTGCGTATGCGGGCTTCCCGCTCATCGTGCCCGGCGGGCATCGGTTGGGAACGCTTTGCATCCTCGACACCACGCCACGCGGCTTTACCGCTGTCCAGCTCGAACAGCTCACGCGCATCGCCCATCAAGTGACCGCACAACTCGTCGCGCACCTGCGTGTGGAGGAGCTGCGGGCCGAGCGACAACGCCTCGAGAAGATCTCCAGCCAGGTGCCCGGCGTGGTGTATCAGTACCTGCTCCGGCCTGATGGGACGAGCTGCTTCCCGTATGCGAGTGAAGGCATCCGGGCCATTTATGAAGTCAGTCCGCAGGAAGTCGCCACCGATGCACAGCCGGTGATCCAACGCTTGCACCCGCATGATGCGCCCAGCGTCCTCGCATCCATCACAGAGTCGGCAAGCCAACTGACGCCGTGGCGGGCCGAGTTTCGCTACCGCACGGACGAAGGCGGATACCGCTGGCTCCAGGGCCGAGCGATGCCGCAGCGCGATGCGCACGGCAACACGCTCTGGCACGGCTTCATCACCGACATCTCCGCAGAGCGACACACGCAGGAACGCCTGCGCCTCGCGCTCAGCGGTGCACGGCTCGGCATGTGGGACTGGAACATCCTGACACACGAGGTCTATTTCAGCGACGCGTGGTACCGCCTGCTTGGGTACAAGCCCGACGCGTTCGTGCCGTCGTTTGAGAACTGGAAGAAGCTGGTCCACCCCGACGACTTCAAACAAGTCCATCCCGCGTTGGAACGACACTTTGCCGATCCCGCGTGCATCTACGATCTCAACCTGCGACACCGCGCGGCGGATGGCTCGTGGCGCTGGGTCAACGCTGTGGGCGAGGTCGTTGAGCGTGATGAGCACGGCAAGCCCTCGCGCATGATCGGCATCCACCGCGACACCCACGAGGAACACCTCATCCTCGAACAGCTCAAGCACGCCCGCGCCAATGCCGAGTCCGCCAACGCTGCCAAGTCCGCGTTCCTCGCCAACATGTCGCACGAGATCAGGACGCCGATGACCGCGATCCTCGGCTATGCCGACCTGCTCACCGACCCGCGCATCGAGCCCAGTGAGCAGCAAAACTACGCCAGCACCATCAAGCGCAACGGCGAGCACTTGCTCACCGTCATTAACGACATCCTCGACTTCTCCCGCATCGAGTCCGGAAGGATCGAGTTGGAGCATCAGCCGGTGGACCTCGCAGAGTTGCTGCGTGACGTCACCGATCTGATGCGTATCCGTGCCGAGGGCAAGGGGCTTTGGATGGGCCTGCGTGTGCCGGCGCATCGCGTCGTTGTGCAGACCGATCCGACGCGTCTGCGTCAGGTACTGATGAACCTCGTGGGCAACGCCGTGAAATTCACCGAGGCCGGCAGCGTGACGATCGAACTGCAAGCCGAGCTGGCCGCCGATGCACAAGCGTCGTCCGCACGCTTCATCATCACGGACACCGGCATCGGCATCCCCGCCGACAAGCTGCCGACGTTGTTCCAACCCTTCACGCAGACCGACTGCTCGCACACACGACGCTTCGGCGGCACGGGCCTGGGCCTGAGCATCTGTCAACGCCTGACGGGCCTGCTTGGCGGCGCGATCGAGGTGGCCTCGGTCTCCGGCGAGGGCAGCACGTTTGTTGTTCGCTTTGATCGCCTCGCCCTCGCAACCGGCCCCGCGCATGTCGTGGGATCAACGCATCGACCGCGCATCACACCCGAGCAGGATGCGCTGCGTGGCCGACGCATCCTGCTTGCGGAGGATGGACCGGACAACCGCCGACTCATCGGCATGCACCTTCGGCGGGCGGGGGCAGAACTCACAACCGTTGACAATGGTGAAGACGCCGTCACAGCCGCTCGCGCTGCCGTGGCGGCGGGCGAGCCGTTCGATGTGATCCTGATGGACGTGCAGATGCCACGCATGGACGGCCACGAGGCGACGCGACAGTTGCGGGCGACCGGCTACCCGCACCACATCCTCACGCTCACCGCGCACGCGATGCAGGCCGACCACGACCTCGCGCTCGCCAACGGCTCCGACGGGTTTCTCAGCAAGCCCATCGACGTGGCCGAGCTGATCGCCGCGTGTTGTGCAACCGATCATTCCCGCAGCGCCGCGGCGTGATGCGAACGCGCGTGATTACCCCGCGAGCGATTGGGTTGCTTTGGCGATGGCGGCGGGGTCGAGGCCTTGGATGCCCATTTGTTCCCACAGGCCGCCGGAGCTTTCGACGTGCGTGCCGATGTGGTTGAACTTGCCTTTGAAGCCGCGCTTCGCAAGCTCGGCCCCGAAGCGCACGCCCAGGCCGGTCTTCACGTTGAGCTCTTCGGCGACCAGAACAAAGCCCGTGCCCACGAGCGTCTTCATGACCGCATCATCAAAGCTCGTCAGCGTTGCTTTGTTCACCATGCCCACATCAAGGCCCGCTTTGCGCAGCTCTTCAACGGCGGCGAGTGATCGATGCGACGCGCTGCCGTA
>DAIOEG010000019.1:0-15769 GCA_036746415.1 Phycisphaera sp.
TCTTAAACGTGCCGACGCCAGCGACGGAGCAGTAGGCGTTTGCGGGGGTCTTATCGCTGAAGACGACGGGGCCGACGCCCGCATCGACGTTCTCGACCTTCTCACCTGCGGGGACGGACTGGACGCGGGTGAAGTTCATGCCGCCGTCGGTGCTGCGCCACAGGCCATCCTTACGCGAGCCAAACAGCACGATGCCGGCATCGTCGGGCTTGACGGCGAGCCGTTCATTGAAGAAGCGGTACTCCTTGTTGCCCAGCATGACGACGGACAGCTTGGTCTCGGTAAAGGTCTTGCCGGCATCGGTGCTCTTGAGCAGCACACCGGGGTGGTCGACGGTGTCGTAGGCGGCGATGAAGAGGATGTTGGGATCGGTCGGCGCGATCGCGATGGACTCGATGTAGTACAGGCCGATGCGGGTCGCGCCGGCTCCCAGGTCGGCCACGTTGCGGTCGAGCAGCCCTTGCGGCATGGCGCTAGCGACGATGAGTTGCTGCCACTGACCGTCCACGAGCTTGTACGCGCCGCCCACGTCGGTCCGGCAATATTTGGGGCCGCCCTTGTCGGGATGGATGGCCATGCCCGTGACGAAGCCGCCCCCGCCGAGCTTGATGGGTTTCCAGTCGTAGTCAGCAGGTTTTGGCTCGGCCGAGGCGGGGGAGGCCCATACGACCAGCGGCAACGCTGCCAGCAGCACGGCGGTACGGAGGCACGCTGTCCATCGGTGAGCGTTCATCGTGGATGAGGTTGCGAGGTGTTGAGTCGGTGCGGGTGGGAGTGTGCTGTACTTCATCTTGGTGGGCTCGGATACGTGGTCTGGCTGAGGTCACAGAGGGCTTGCCGGACAGGTCCGGTTCAAGCAGAGGGTGCGGGATTGCTTTAGGGGGGGGTGGTAGCAGGTTTCAACATCAGGGCAGCACGGGCTTACAGGCGACCATCAAGGCGGCGTCCTGTCCACGGACACCTGCGGCGTGGCCGTCGGCGAAAGCGTAGTTGGCGATGCCGGTAATGGTTTCTTCGATGGGGTCGGCTTGCGGGCCGTGTCGTCCGGGGTCTGCTTCGCCGAAGACGTCCCACGCGCCCTGCTCGCCGGGCGCGAGGAAGCGTGGAGAATCTTCCCACCATTTGTTCAGTGTGATGTGGTTTAAGCGGCTGTCGGCGTAGACCGGGCGGATGCTGGGGCCGTGGATACTTTCCAGTTTCACGGGTGGCTCATCATTGATGGTGCTGCCGCTGTATGTCAGCCAGCCCGCCCAGCCGTCGAGATTCTTGTTGGTCGAGCCGTTGGGCTTGCGGGCGAGCTGGTTGAACATGCCGTAGCCCGGCTCGGGATACAGCTCGCCGAAGGGCGGGACATAACTCGGGCAGGACTTGATGATCTTCGCGGCGCCTGCGTGGGAGTTGCCTTTGTTCTCGCTGAGGTAGGTGCGCAGCGCGGCGTCCCAGGTGGTGTGTGTGACGCCATCGGGTTCGTAGCGCTTGACGTAGGGAACGTGGTCGTGGAAGTCGGCGGCGTAGGCGACGGTGGCGATACCGATCTGACGCAGATTGCTCAGGCACGCCGACGAGCGGGCGACGGCCCGGGCGCTTTGCAGCGCGGGCAGGAGGATGCCGATGAGCAGGGCGATGATGCTGATGACCACGAGGAGCTCGATGAGCGTGAAGCCGGCATGCCGAGCGTTTCGGACGTGATTGCTGAACATGAGAGACCCTTTCAGTGCGCAGGTTGAGATGAGGCGGCGGACCGGCGATGTGCGAAGCGTGCGGTGCGTGTTTCCACGCGCCGCACGGGATGGGGCAGGGTCAGTGGGCACGTCGGCGGAGCATGAGCAGGCCAGTGGTGGCCAGGAGCGTCATGGTGCCGGGCTCGGGGATTGCTTGAAGGACGACGTTATCGATGATGATCTGGTTGCCATCATCAAATCCAAACGCCGTGTCCGCTCCGAAACGGTCGTTGTTACCGGTATGGAGCTCCAAAGACAGCGTATTGGCGTTGATGACGGCTGAAGGCGTTGCACTCCAAGCGCCGGCGAGCACGGGGAGGGTGTCCAATGCGAATGTGTAAGTCTGATTGGAGCTTGTGATCGTGATATTCTTGCGGGTGTCGACAATTCCAGTACCAGTCGAATCGGTGAACTTGAAGTCCAGGATCATGTCCAACGGTGTGCCGGGATCGACCAGCCCGACGGCACGTGCGTCAAATGAGAGCTGGTAGTTTGCGAGGACGTCGTCGGTGGCATCATTGACCCTTCCGCCCTTGAGAATAAAGACACCCATCACGCCTGAACCACTCCCGTACTCGGGGTCTGTTCCGGCGACGTTGTAGGTTGACACAAGTTCACCAGCGACTGTTGCCTGGCTGGAGGTTGGGGTGGTGGGAGCGGCGACGAAATTGAACAGGTTGAGTTGCGAGTAATCGGCATTGGAGGTCGAGAAATCGACTTCATAGATCACGGTGGCGTGTGAAACCATGCCAGTTGTGGCCAGCAGGGCAGATGCGATCAGCTTGGCTTTTGTCGAGAGTGGGAGGGCGGAGCCGAGTGTCAGGGCCGGGATCATGTTGCGCATTGTTCTTCTCTCCATATGACGTGTGAAACGATGCTGGCCCGAAGATTCGCGGAACGCCCGTGAGCGACGCGACCAGCAGTGAAATGAGTCTTCAAAATACCCGTTGTGTTGGCTGAGTCACCGCCACTCGTGGCCTTTCAACCGCGCTTCTTGGCGGGTTGAAGCCGGGGCGTCTCGCAGATCGGCGGTACTGGTTGCGGACCTGCCGGAGCAGTTGCAGGTTGTCGTCGAGGCGTGAGCGTCGGTTACGAGCGAGCCAGAGCGTCTGCAGCTCATCGCTCAAGGCCTCGTAGCCATCGGCGATACCGGACGCCTCTGAATGGCTGCAAGGTCGGCCGCGGCGGGTCCGCTGGGCGAGCACGCCGTGTGCGGCCGCCACGTGCATGCAACGTGCCCCAAAGCGCAGCTCCCGGAACAGCAGCGATGTGGGGCCGGCTTGGGGCTCTTGGAGCGCGTCCGCGACTTGCAGCGCGGCGTCGCGGACTTGTTCATACAGGGTGGCGTCGAGTTCTTCGATGCGTGTGGGCTTGTCCCACCAGTGCATGCGGACGGGCGAGTGCGGGTCGATGATGTCGAAGTAACCGTCGCGGGGCGTGAGCGGCTCGACGAGTGTGTGATAGAGGTTGCGTTGTTCTTTCTGAGGCAGGAGGTTGTCGAGGGTGCGCATCGCGTCAGCGAGGGATCCGTCTGCGTCGCCGAAGCATCGCTGTGTGAAGCGGTCGAGGAAGGTGTGGTCGCGGACGGATCGGCCGTTCCACGCGTGGGCCGCGCCGTAGCAGAGGGCGGGCATGCTGAGTGCCTGTAGGTTTCGGTGGCCGGTGTCGCCCCAGTCGGTATTGAGCAGTCCCAGCGAGCCGACCCTTCGGGCCTCGTCGGCGAACAGGCGGATGTTGGTCATGGCGTCGCTGATGGCCGGGCAGTATCGGTTCCACGAGTTGGTGCCCGGGCAGCAGATCAGGTCGAGCCCCGCATCAATGAAGCGGTGCGAGAGCATCATCCGGCTGTCGGGCGATTCGAGGTCGTGGTCATAGTCCCAGTTGAGCATGACGATGTCGCGGGGCATGCTCGCCGTCAGCTCGGGGTGAGCGGTGATGACCTCTCCCCACATGTTGAGTCGCTTGCCGTGATGCTGTGCCGCGTCACGGAGCTTGAGCATGAAGTTGATGTAGAGCCGTCCGATGCCCAGCGACTCGGCCGCTGCTTTGGATCGCCCCTTGCCCAGCTCCCAGGGCTCGTCTCCGCAGGCGTTGAAGTCATCCGCATCGAACAAGGGCAGGAAGTCGCTGTAAAGCTCCTGCATGAGTCGGATCGAGCCGGGGTCGCCGGGGTTGAGCGTGGTGCCGCCCGTGAAGCCCAGGTGGCCGGGCAGCTCCGCGAGCGATTGATAGGGCGGGAGGCACAGGACGCGCTCCATGTGCCCGAAGCTTGAGAGCGACGGCACCAGCCGGATGTGGTGCGCCGCGGCGTGTCGCTGCACCGTCCGCAAGTCGTCGGCGGTGAAGGGGTCGTACCCCTGGCCGATGAGTGGGTGCGAGGGGAACGCGAACACGTTCTCGATATAGAGCTGCAGCTCGTTGATCTTCCAGCGAGCAAGCTGCATGATCAGCTCGCAGAGCGTCTGCACCGTGGGCACCTTGCCACGCGAGCAATCGAAGTACACGCCCCGGCGTTCGAAGTCGGGGTGGTCTTCGATGCATCGGCACGGGATCGACGGCCCATGTATCTCGTGTAACTCCCGCAGCGTCTGCAGCGCGTAGAACGCGCCGGCGTCGGTCTGGCTCTCGATGATGATGCGGGTTGTTTCGAGGGTGAGCCGGTAGGCCTCTCGGTGAGGCAGGCCTGTCACGCGGTGGTGGCGCAGCCACGGGAGCTGGCCTGCGATCAGGGCGGTGGTGTCGACGCCGCTCGCAGGCAGGGTGAACGTGCCGGGCCGTGGTTGGTCGTGCCGCACGGGGACGAGGAGCGCGTCGCGGGCATCGTCGTTCGGTGCTTTTGAATCGTGCGTCGGGTTCACATTTTGAACCATACAACGCGTTTTCGAGCGGATTGTCCTGTCTTGCCAGATGTGTCGCGCGATTTGCCAGGATCGCCGGTGGTGGTCCTCGGTCGGAGAACGGTGCCGAGATTCAACCGCCCGTGCGTGCCCAGCGTCGGTAATCGCTGGGCGTCCTGCCGGTGTGGCGATGGACGAAGCGTGCGAGCTGGGTGATGTTTTTGAAGCCGCAGTGCGTGGCGACTTCCTGCAGCTTGCCCTCGCTGCGTTCGAGGTGTCGGAGCGTCATGCGCAGCTGGGTCTTCACGATCACATCGGCGACGGTGTGCTGGAGATAGCGTGTGAACTTGGCATCGAGTGTGCGTCGCGGCGTGAGCACCTTGCCGCAGACCCACTCGACGCCCGGACGCCGGCCGGCGGCGGGTTCTTTCTCGATCAATGAGACCGCCGCGGCCACATCACGGTCCTCGCAGGCCATCAGTTGCGTGCTGCCACGCTCGATGACGCCCAGCGGCGCGACGATGACCGGCTCCTGCGGCGCGGGCCCGCCGCGCGTCATAGTGTCCAGCAGCCGGGCCGCCTCGAAGCCCACGCCGCCGTGGTTCATGTCCACGCTCGAGAGCGCCGGCCGCATCAGAGGGCAGATCATCTCCTCGTCGCCCATCCCCATGATCGCCACATCATCCGGCACGCTCAGCCCCGCCAGCCGAAGCGACGACATCGCAAGCCCCGCAAGCCAGTCCGAAAAACACAACAACCCCGTCGGCGGCTTCAACACATCCGCAAAAATATCCGCCTGATCATGCATGTCCGCCAGCCACTGCCGACGGCTCAAGACGCAATCCACCACCGTCGTCGAGCCCGACATCCCGTGCTCCGCCGCCGCCTCCAAAAACCCCTGCTCCCGAAGCACATCGTCCACGCCCATCCGCCAGGGCAGATACGCAAACTGCCGAAGCCCCCGCTCAAACAAATGCTCAAACGCAAGACGACCCGCCATCACATTGTCCGCACACACCGTGGGCACGCCCCGCGCCAGCGGCGAGTTCACAAGGTTCACCACCCGCCGACCCGACCGACGCACCGCCAACGCCGACGCCTCATCCAGCACCCCCACGATCAACCCGTCCGGCCAGATGAGGTCCGGCGAGTCGTCCGCCAGCGTCCGCTCTTCGATCCCCGCGATCATCAGCGTCCACTCCGGCTGTGCCGAGAGGTAACGCATCACCCCCGCCGCGTACCCGTGCTCCACACCCAGCCCAAGACGCGCAACAAACGCCGGCCCCTCAATCGGGCCAGCCGGTGATCCTGTCGTCAACATGCCGCTGCGTGTCAAGGCCTGACGACCATACCCGCCGTCCATTACGCCTGCTTAAATCGTCACTCGATCAGCCAAAATCGATGCCCGGACACCCGCGCCCTGCGATGATGCTTGTGTCCTCAATGTTGGAGCCACGCATGTCCGAACCCTCTGCCCTGTTCTTCCACCCGCCCGGCCAGATCCGGCGAGGGCCCTGTCCACCACCCGCGTTGATCAAGGGACAAGTGCTCATCGCCGCGACGACATCAGCCGTGAGCCCCGGCACCGAGCTTCGCTGCCTGCGTGGCCAGCAACCCGGATTCGAGAACCGCCCGTTCGTCCCGGGGTACGCCGCCGTGGGTCGAGTCGTCGAATCACTCGACCCTCAAACACACACGGGCCAACGCGTCGTCATCCGCGGCAGCGTGCCAACGCCCGGCATCAACCTCGGCTGGGGAGGGCACCGGTCGCACCACGTCTGCGTCGCGTCCGCGCTCGTGGCCATCCCCGACCGCGTGAGCGATGAACAGGCCGTCCTCGCACGACTGCTGGCGATCCCGCAACGCGGACTGACGATGGCACAGCCAACCCGTGGCGACCGCGCAGTGGTCCTGGGGCTGGGCATCATCGGCCTGGGCAGCGCGCTGCTGCTCCGCGCCGCGGGGGCCGATGTCCTCTGCATCGACCGATCCAATGCACGCATCGCCCTCGCCGAATCCATGGGCCTGCACGCCATCGCCACCGACAACATCGCCCACGCCTCCCACCGCCACTTCCCAGACGGAGCCACCCTCATCAGCGACGCCACCGGCGCGCCCGCCGTCGTCGGCCCAGCGCTCGACGCACTCCAACGCCTCCCATGGAATGACCAGCAACCACCCGCCCACTCACGCTACATCGTCCAAGGGTCCTACACCAACGCCCTCAACATCCCATACGACAACGCATTTCAGGCGCAGGCAACCATGCTCTTCCCACGCGACTACAGACGTGAAGACCTCCTCGACGTCCTGCATCTGCTCGACACACGACGGCTCGACATCGATACGCTCATCACCACCTCACACGGCCCTGATGATGCAGAGCACGTCTACGCACAACTTGCCGACCCGCAACACGCCGCGCCCACCGCGCTGTTCAAGTGGTCACACCCGACACGACAACAGGACGCAGCACCCTCTTGAGCGCACCCGGTTCCCGCCGCGTCGTGACATGAACGCTTCGATCGCTTCTCACCTCCAACAACCCACACCATGACCCTCAGCGCCACACCCACCACCCCACTTCATGCCGCGCACGACTGGTGGCTTCAAGCAACCTCCGACATCAGCGACCCGCTCCGTCAAGGCCTCTGCGTCTGCACCGTCACCGCCCCAGACGGCTCGGTGCGCACCGTCCCCGCGTTCTGGGCCGGGCAACGACGCATGGGCGTCCGTGTCTCCTCCGATCAGGTCGGCGACCATCAACTCCGACTCCGCTGCACCGACCCATCCCTGGGCCTTGATGGCCAGCGCCTCACCCTCCGCGTCACACCCACTGCGCACAACGAGCCCAACCCGCTGTTGCGCCTCGGCCCGGTGCGCATGAGTGACGACGGCTCGCGGCTCGTCCACCACGACGGCTCGCCGTACCTCTGGTTTGCCGACACCTGGTGGATGCTCATGAGCGACCGTGTCAGCTTCCCCGATGGCTTCCAACGCCTCACCGCCCACCGCCTGTCGCACGGCATCAACACCGTGCAGGTCGTGGTCGGGTTCCCGCCCGACAGCACACCCTTCACCGACCATGCCGAGGACAACGAGGCCGGCCCGCCCTGGCACGAGCGCTTCACGCAGCTCAACCCCGCGCACTTCGACCATGTCGATGAGCGCCTCCGACACCTCATCGACCAGGGCATCACGCCCTGCATCCTCGGCGGGTGGGGCTATCAGCTCCAGTTCATGACCGAAGCAAACATGACGGCACACTGGCGCTACCTCGTTGCGCGCTACGCCGCCTGGCCGGTCGTGTGGATGCTCGCGGGTGAGACCGCGATGCGCTACTACCTGTCCACAAACACGCCGCAGCACGATGAGGCCCAGCTCAAGGCCGCGTGGTCCCGCGTGGCGAGCATCGTCCGAGACATAGACCCCTACCACCGACCGCTCACGACCCACCCACGCCGAGCGACATGGGACGACATCGACCAGCCCGAGCAGCTCGACTTCCACACCGTCCAGACCGGGCACATGCCAAACGCATTGCAAGCCGGCATCGATACCATGACCATCGCCAGCACGAAGGTCCCCGGCAAGCTCGTCATCAACGCCGAGCCGCCCTACGAAAACCACGGCGGAACCAACGGCCCCGACATCCAGCGCCACGCCTTCTGGTCCGCCATGCTCGGCGGGTACAAGGGCTACACCTACGGCGCCGCCGGCGTCTTCCAGGCCAACGACGCAGATCGGCCAACACCCAATCGCCCCGACGGCGGAGTCTTCGACCGTTCCACATGGGTCGATGCGCTCGACTACCCGGGCCTGCCACAACTCGCGCAGGGCATCAAGCTGTTGCGATCCATGCCGTTCGAGAGCTTCACCGATCAGTCGCACCGCTTCCACGTCCCGCTCCGCTGGGGGGCTGACCTCTACAGGCCCGCGCTGCGGCTCTACGCCGCGGGCGTTGCCGGCGAGTGCATCCTCGTCTACATCCCGCTCCGCTGGTACCACTGGGACGGCCTCACGCTCAAAGACCTCGCGCCCAGCGAGCGCTACCACGCCACCTACATCGACCCCGAGTCCTTCGACACCATCGACGCCGGCATCACCACGCCCGATGAACACGGTCACTGGACCGGCCCCATCACGCCCTACCTACACGATTGGCTCATCCTGCTCAAACGAGACTGACAACACGCACCAACGCCCACACACCAACGCCAAGCCGGTACACTCGACCCATGCTTAGCGAGCCGGTGGAAAGGTTGGGGGAGTTCATCGCCGACCGCTTGGAAGCGTTCGGCCGGTTCACGCGCTTCGTCCTCGCCACCGCGCGATGGACCCTTGTCAGCTATGTGCCCGCGCCCGCTCGCTTGCGAGGCGCGAGCAAGGGACCGGGCACCGCAGGACGCCTGCGACTACTCATGCCTCAGCTGTACATCGTCGGCACCGCGTCCATCCCCGTCGTCATGCTCGTGGGCCTCTTTGTCGGCGCGGTCATCGGCATCGAGAGTTACGAGCCCCTCGCGCAGATCGGACAGGAGGGCCGACTCGGTGGGGGCATCGGCCTGTCCGTGGTCAAGCAGATCGGGCCCGTCCTCGCCGCCGTCATGATCGCCGGCCGCGTCGGCGGTGCCGTCGCCGCAGAGATCGGCTCCATGCGCGTGACCGAACAGATCGACGCCCTGCGCGCCATGGGAGCCGACCCCATCGCCTATCTGGTCGTCCCCCGCGTCGTCGCATGCGCCCTCATGCTCCCCGTCCTTACCGTCTTCAGCAACCTCCTGGGCGTCTACGGCGGGCACATCGTGATCGTCATGGGCTTCGGCGTCGACGCCGCCGAGTACTGGGGCTTCTCCGCGCAGCTCATCACAAGCTGGGACGTCATGACCGGCCTCATCAAAGCCGCCGTCTTCGGACTGCTCATCGGCCTGTGCGCCTGCTGGAAGGGCTTCACCTGCGACGCCGGCGCCGCGGGCGTCGGCCGGGCCACCACCGAGGCCTTCGTCACCGGCTTCATCTGCATCATCGTCGCCAACTTCTTCCTCGCACGCTTCCTCAACGAACTGGGCAAACTCATCCTCGGCGGCATCACCTCGCCGCTGGGGTGAACAACTTTTATCTCTGTAGCCGTATGCTGACAGCACGCGGTCTGTGCGACTCGGCATCCCAGGGCAGGCACGCAGACGAACGACGCACAAACCGCGACCTGTCAGGTCGCGGCTGAAAACCGTGATTCAACTTGACTTCGCCGGCTCTTCCTGCTGGTCGCGCATCTCGATGAGGCGTTTGCGCAGCGAGCCGCCGAAGTTGACCACGGGGGCAGATACCGCGCCAGACCCCTTGGGCTTCACGGCGCTAAAGGGTACAGGCTCGCGTGACGACGAGACGGCGGACAGCTCTAACTCCGGTTCCGGCTCGGGCAGCGCGACGGCCACTCCCGGGGCGGCTGACTCGGCATCGCGGGTGTCGGCTTCGATCGCCTCGCGCGCGATCGTGCCGTCGTGCGAGACCTGATCGAACTTGACCGCGACGCGCTTGCTCACGCCGCGCTCCTGCATCGTGATGCCGTACAGCACATCACAGGCCTGCATCGTCCGCTTGTGGTGCGTGATGACGATGAAGTGCGAGAAGTCCAGGAAGCTCTTGACCACGTTGGTGAAGCGCTCGACGTTGGCCTCGTCCAGCGCCGCGTCGACTTCGTCGAGGATCGCGTAGGGCGACGGCCGGCTCTTGAAGATCGCCATGAGCAGCGCCACCGCCGTCATCGTCTTCTCACCGCCTGAGAGCTGCGACAACGCGCGCGGCTCCTTGCCGGGGGGCTTGGCGTTGATCGCGATGCCGGACTCGAGGACGTCCAGGTGGCCGTTCTCATCGGGCTCCAGGTACAGCTCGGCCTTGCCCCCGCCAAAGAGCTTGCGGAACATGCCGTCCTGACCCGCAAACGCCTCCTGCACCTCGTTGAACGTGCTCTCAAAACGCTTGCGCGAGTCGACGTTGATGCGTTCGATCAGTTCACGCAAATCATGGCCGGCCTGCTCGATGTCCTTGACCTGATCAGCGAGCTCGTCCTGCTTGCCTTCGAGCTGCTCTTCTTCGCCGATGGCGTCGAGGTTCACGTTGCCAAGACGCGTGATCTTGGTGCGGAGCTCTTCGATCTCGCCGGCGACGGCCTGCCAGTCGATCGCGTCGGGCGGCTGCTCGAACGTACTCAGCCGTTGGGTGTATGCAGAGGCGATGTCCAGGTCGAGCTGCTCGTGGCAGCGCTGCTTGACGGCGTCGAGCTTGACATCCAGGCCGTGCTTGTGGACGCGGTGTTCGTTGAGCGCGGTGTCGAGCGACTCGACTCTTGTGCGGTGTGAGCGGACCTCTTCGCGGACCGTGCGCATCGACTCGTCCTGCTCCTTGAGCTTGCGTTCGGCCAGCTCGCAGTGCGTGATGAGCTCGTGCAGTTGCCGGCCTGCCAGCTCGGCCTCGGCGAGCGACTGGGCGTGCTGCTCCTCGAACTGTTCAATGCGCGACTGATACCCCGAGAGCTGCGACGACAGCGACGTGTGCTGACGCGCCGCGTCCGCCAGCGCAACCTCCAACTGACGCTGCTGACGCTGTGCCCCGCTGAGCTGCTCGCTGAGCTTGCCGTTGTCCACACGCAGCGTGGTGACGGCCTCGTTGGCCTGCTCGGCCTTCTGCTGCGCGGTGCGGATCGCCTCGTCCAGCGTGGCGCGGCGGACCTCACGCTCGGCAGACGCGGCTTCCAACTCCGCGACCGACTGCTCGTGGCTCGTCCGCTTGCTCACCGTCTCGGCCATCTGCCGGTGCAGCTGCTCGGCCTCTTGTGCCAAGAGCGGCTGCTCGCGCTCCAGCGTTGCGATCTGCGACGCCAGCGAGTCCAGCCGGCTCGACAGCTCGACCTTCACGGAGCTTGCCTCGAAGACCGACTTCTGCAGGTCGGCTGTCACCTTCTCAAGGTGCGAGGCCTGGTCCGACAGCGTCGCGAGCACGCCCTGGTCCGAGGCGATGATCGCGTCGACCTCGCGCAGCTCGCTCTTGAGGGCCGACAACTCGGAACGCCGGCGGATGATCCCCGCCGCGCCGGAGCCGACGTTCATCGGCCCCGCGTGCACCCGGCCCGATTCGTCCAGCACCTCACCGGTCCTGGTCACGAACCGATGACCATCGGGCAGCAGGGAACGCAGCACAAACGCGCGGTCCAGGTCCGCGACGATCAAGCACCGCCCCAGCAACCGCCACATCACCGGCCCCAGCCAGTCGGGATACCGCACCAGCTCCACGGCGCGCTGCACGCCAGACATCGCTGCGCTGTCGTGCAGCGCCGGCATCGGTGGTTGATCGATCGCGACAAACGTGACGCGTCCCGACAACGACTCGCGCACCGACTGGCCGGCGCTGCAATCGCACAGCTCGCCGAGCTTGCTGACGACCACGGCCTGCTGGTACTCACCAAGCGCGGCTTCGATCAACGTTGCGCTCTGAATGTCGGTGTCGATCAGCTCGGCGATGAGGCCCAGCACGGGCAGGGGGGTTGGGGAGAGCAGGGGGCCTGAAGCCCCCCCGGCCCCGGCCCCGGCCCCGGAGGCCCCCGAGGCGAGGACGGCTTTGATGGCGTCGTTGACGCCTTCGAGGTTGTCGTCCATCTCTTGCAGGGTGGCGCGGCGGGAGTCGAGGGTGGCTCGCTTCTCGCGGTTGCTGCCCAGGCGGTCGGTGAGGGTCTTGATCTGGTCACCGAAGCGGGCGGCGAGGTCTTTGCGTTCGGCGAGCTTCTGGTTTTCCTGCTCGATGAGTTGCTTGGCCTGCGCGAGTTTGGCGGTGTGTTCGTCGCGTGAGGTGAGAAGCGCTTCGAGGCGTTGGGCGATGTCGCCGGTGCGCTGGTGGATTTTCTCGTGGTTGGTCTTGAGGGAGGATTCGAAGGTGTGGAAGGAGGTGATCTGGTTGTTCAGACGGGTGACCTGGCGCATGAGGTCCATGAGGCCGTTTTTTTCGTCTTCGAGCTTGGAGCGTTGGCTGTTGAGCTCGTGTTGAAGGGCGCGGTGGAGTTCTTGCGCCTCGGTGAGTCGGGCGCTGGTGTGCTGCTGGTCTTGTTGGAGTGTCTGGACGAGTTGCGATTGCTGGGTCTGATCGTGCTGGAGGGTGTCGCGTCGCTGGGCGAGGTCGGTGAGGCGCTGGCCATCGCGTTCAAGTTGTTGGCGGACCTCGGTGAGGGATCGCTGGGCGAACTGTTGTTGCTGCTCGGCTTTTTCTTTGGCGGATTGTTGGGTGAGGCGTTGCTGGCCGAGCGACTTGGCGCGGTCGGCGAGGGACTGGCGTTCCTGCTCGGCGTCGTGGGCGAGCTGCTCGGCCTCGGCGAGCTTGCGGGCGGCCTGGGTGCGGTCAGCGTCTGCCTGCTCGAGGCGCTCGGTGAGGTCGGCGAGCTGCTGGGTGAGCTTGTGATACTCGGCGAGCGAGTACGTTAGTTGCAGCTCGCTCAGGCGTGTCTTGTAGTCCTGAAAACTGCGGGCCCGGGCGGCCTGCATCTTGACGCTGCGGAGCCGCTTCTCGGTGTCTTCGAGGCGTTGACGCACGAGCGCGAGGTTCTGCTCGGTGCGTTCGAGCTTGCGGAGGGCTTCCTTCTTACGGGCTTTGAAGCGGGAGATGCCGGCGGCCTCTTCGAAGATCTGCCGACGTTCCTGGGCGTTGGCTTCGAGCATGCGGGAGACTTTCCCCTGCTCGATGATGGAGTACGCGTCGGTGCCGATGCCGGTGTCCATGAAGAGTTCACGGATGTCGCGCAGCCGGGCGCGCTGGTTGTTGATGAGGTATTCGCTGGTGCCGTCGCGGTAGAGCTGGCGCGTGACGGCGACCTGATCGGCATCGACGGGCAACGGGCGTTTCACGGCCGGGGAGTGGGGAGTGGGTGTTGGGGAGTTGTCTGCATCGAGAGGGCTTGCGTCGAGGGTTTCATTGGACCCACGCACGAAGCCCGACTCACGACTCACGTCATCAACCGGGTTGTCGAACGTGAGCGTGACCGAGGCCATGCCTGCGGGGCGTCGTTTGGCGCTGCCGTTGAAGATGACGTCCATCATTGCGCCGCCGCGGAGCGACTTGGGGGACATGTCTCCCAGGACCCACTTGATGGCGTCGACGACGTTGGACTTGCCGCAGCCGTTGGGCCCGACGATGCCGACGATGGGCTCGTCGAACCGGATGTCGGTTTTATCAGCGAAGGATTTGAATCCCACGAGCGTGAGCTTGGCCAGTCGCAGCGGCATCGAGACCTCCGTGTCGGGGGCGTTGCAGCCCCGCGGTGTTGCGGATCGGTGTGGGCACCGGTCGGCATGCGGGCCCCGTCTCCACGGGGCGAATCTGCACTCTACAAGAATCGGTCAGGGGGCTGCGGGCGGTGCAATCGCGGGGGCGGCGTCGGCCGAGGCATCGCCGGCACCATCCGCCTGGGGCGGTGCGGGTTCAGCGTCTGGCGAGGGCGACGCCGGGGCGCTGTCGGAGCGCACGGACGATTGTGTGCTGTCGGCGACGGCCCGGGCGATCATCTGCGTCACTGGGCTCTCGCGGACCTCAAAGGGCGCATCCACCACCCCCAAAGCAGAGAGCTGCTGGAGCGCATCGACGACTTCGCCGAAGGTCAGGTCCAGCCCGTCCTGCGGACGCTTCATCGACGGCTGATGCGCAAGGAAAAAGGCCAGCGTGGCCAGCGTGGGCGTGACGCGGTGGACGCTCATCTGATTGGTGAGCGGGTCGCGGTAGGACACGGACAGCGGCATGGCATCGAGCGTGGGCGTGACGCTCTGCAGCTCGAAGCGCCCGCTGAAGCCCTCGATCGCCTCGACCCGCGCCTGCACGGTGAACAGGTCGTTGGCCTCGCTGCCTCGTGACTGCTCGGGGAGTGCTTGTTCGAGGAGTTGCTTGGCTTCCTGGGTGCGGGCGATGAGGGTGATGGTATTGCCGTCGCGGTCGGTGCAGTCGGCGGTGATGGCATCGCCCTGCACGCTCAATGACCCGCGCTGTTGCAGCGGCAGGAACGCGACGTTACCGCGCTCGAGGCCGAAGATCGCCTGCGGCACGGACATCGGCGTGCGAATGAACAGTCGGCTGTCCCAGAGGTTGACGAACACCGGGGCGCGGAACATGACCTCATCGGAGAACAGGACGATGCGCGGCTCGCCGGTCTGCGTGACAAAGACCATCGGCTGGTCAGTGGAGACGCGGTCGATCATGAACTTGACGCCGGCGTTGTCGGTGACGTCGAGTCGGCTCACGAGCGGATCATCGTTGCGAGCGAGCGATTCGTACGCCGCGATGCGGACCGTACGCTCCTGATCGGAGAGCAGTTGCCGAAGGGCACGCAGCGTGTCGGTCGTGCGCGGGACCTGAGCAAGCGCCTCGGCCACGCCTTGACGCACGGCGGGGTCGGGGTCGCCGATGAGCTCGATCAGGCCCGCCGCCGCGCGGTCGTCCTGCAGCGCAGCGCCGGCTTCCAGTGCGATCAGCCGTGACTGCAACGGCTCGGCGGTGTAGTGCGCCCGCAGCGGGTCGAGCCCGCGCACACCCAGCGCACGCAGCGTCAGGATCACATCGTCGCGCAGCATCGGGTCTTCACGCACCACGAGCATGAGCCGATCGACTTCCTGCTGGTCATCGAGCGGGAAGGGGTAGGTCTGCTGCACGAGTCGGACAAAGGCCATCGGGTCCTGCGCGAAGCGCTGCGGCACGTCGAGCTGGATGATCGAGTCGTTGAGCGCGTTGGCGGTGGTGCCTGTCTCGCTGGGGCCCTTTCGGTAGCGCTCGTTGATGGTGTCGGCGATCTGCGCAGCGCGCGTAAAGCTCGGCTCGTTCAGGAGCAGTTCGATGCGGCGGGGCTGATCGACGATGCCGCCGGCGATGACGGTGCCCTGCCGGGTGAAGGTGATCTGGTCTGCGGTGGCGGCGGACTGCTGGGTCAACAGGGGGGCGACGTACACCGGCCCCGCGCCGCGCGCGATCTGCTGCGTGAAGGCCTGGTCGGGCCGGTTGCCTGTCACGCTCATCGACACCTGCCAAAGCGAGCCGGCGGCGAGGGATCGCAGATTGGTATCGCGGGCGTAGCCCCGGACGTAGAGGTCAAAGCGGGTGCTCTTGGTCGCGCCCGGCGGGATCAGGCCGAACACTTCGACGACGGCGGTGCCGGGGTCTGCGAGGACTTCATCGGTGCGGTAGGTG
>DAIOEG010000020.1:0-13136 GCA_036746415.1 Phycisphaera sp.
ACCCCGCGCACCGCCTGCCCGACATCAGTCGGCTGCGCAGCGCCGTGGGCTGGTCGCCGGTCATCCCGCTCGCGCAGACGCTTGACCACCTCATCACTCTGTTTCAAGAAGACGCGGGCACGCAGCCCCACGCAGCACTTCCGACGGGAGAAAGACCCTCGCGCTCATGACCATGGAACTTACCATGCTTGCGGCGATCTTGATGCCGACCCTGTGGCAGGTGCTGTCGCCTTACCTAGGTGTGCTGGTGATGGGCTTTGTCGTGTCGCTGATTGCCACGCCGATCTGCCGACGCCTCGCCATGGCCAACGGCATCGTCGACTGGCCGGACCTCAAGCGTAAGAACCACGCTGTGCCCGTTGCATACATGGGCGGGGTGGCGATCTTCCTGGGCTGGCTTGCCGCGGTGGGGCTGTCGTACTTCCTGCCCGCGCACCCCATCGACACGCACATCCTCTCGACACCGCGCGTCATGTTTCCCATCAGCATCATTTTGGGCGCGGTTGCTGTCGTGGTCACCGGGCTCTTCGATGATGTGTACGGCATCCGGGCCCGTGTGAAAGTCGGAGGGCAGCTCTTCGCCGCCGCGGCGCTTGCCTCGCAGGACATCGGCGTCAAGCTCGTCTACAACGCGCTGGGCGTGCTCAACATCCCCGTCAACTCCCTCAACGGCATCGTCATCCCAGTGTTCAACGCGCCGCTGGGCGACATGATCGTCTACACCGGCGGGACCGCGCTGGTGGCCATGTTTGTCCTGGGCGCTTGCAACGCGGTCAACCTCATCGACGGGCTCGACGGCCTGGCGTCCGGTGTGGTTGCCATCGCGGCGGTGGGCTTCCTCGTCATGTCGCTCTTGATCGCCACACGCGGCCTCGACCCCGACACCTTCGCGCTGCAGTTCCGTTGGGACCCGGTCCGCATCGTCATTTGCCTTGCGCTCCTGGGCGCGATCT
Source organism: Phycisphaera sp. (assembly GCA_036746415.1). GTDB lineage: Bacteria > Planctomycetota > Phycisphaerae > Phycisphaerales > Phycisphaeraceae > DAIOEG01. The sequence goes on from DAIOEG010000020.1 coordinate 954, forward strand.
TGGGCTTCCTGCCCTACAACTTCAACCCCGCGTCCATCTTCATGGGCGACGCGGGCTCGCTGCTCCTGGGGTACCTCGCAGCGACGTGCATCCTGCTCTTCTCCGACACCGGCGGCCACGCACTCAAGCTCGTCACCGCTGCGCTCATCGTCTTTGCCGTGCCCATCACCGACACCTCGCTGGCCATCATCCGACGCAAGATCCGCGGCTACCCCATCTTCGCCCCCGACAACCAACACATCCACCACCTGCTGCGACGCTCGGGGCTGTCCGTCAAAAAGTCCGTGCTCGTCATGTACGGCGCGGGAGCGATCTTCGCCACGCTGGGCATCATCATGGTCGGCTTCGACTGGTCGTGGCGGTACATCCTCGTTGTCTTCATCCTGCTCTACGGCACGATCATGGCCATCGCCTTCAAGTACGGCGCGTATCAACTCGCCCTTGAACAACAACGACAGGCCGAGCGAGCCCTCGAAGCCCGCATCGCACAAGGCGCACCCATCGATCAGCCCACCCCCGGCTACAAAGCCGACGAGGCCCACCCCGATCCCGACACAAGCAGCGTCGCCCTCACTGTCCCCACAGCACGCGTGCCCCGGGAATCGCTGAATTGATCTCGCGCTGCGTTCAGCACACTGCGCGTTGTTTCTCATCACACAGCACCTTTGACCATCGCACAGCGCCGCACAGTGTGCAGTATCACCGCAATTCGCCCGTGCGCATGCTGTCGGGCACGGGCACCTGCCACACCGACTTGCCCACACCTTCACTCGTGAGGTAGATCGACCTGCCGTCGGCGGCCCACGCGACGGACTCGCCCTGGCCGCGCGGCGGCAGCAACACGGTGACGGGTTTCTGCTTGAACGCTTCGCCCCAGGTCTGCTCGGGCGTGCGTTCCCAGAGGTAGCCGTTGCCGTAGGTCACGACGATTGCGCGTCGGCCGTCACGGCTGATATCCAGCCCCGTGGCGAGCGTCAGGGGCAGGTCCGCGACGCGTGAGAGCAATTGCTCGGGCGCATCGTTGTCCAGGTCGGCAACGTAAACGCCTGACAGGCCGTGCGTCTTGCCGAACTGATCGAACTCTTTGCTGACGAGCACGACTTCGCGTCGGGTCTGATCGACGGCGACGGCTTCGCAGTCGCGCGGGCCGTCGGCATAGCGCAGCTGGATCGAGCGTTCCACCTTGACCGTGAGTGTCGGCGGGTTGCCGGTCGGTTGGCGATCGTTGAAGGCCGGGTCCTCGGTGATCAAGAGCGTGATGTCGGTGCGTTGCCTGAGGTTGTCGCCGGTGTCTGCGATGAGCAGCATCGGCCGATCGTCCCACGCGAAGCTGGTGATGTCTTCCCAGTCGATATTGCGGGCGTCTTGAACGCGGACGGTGGCGTGCAGCGTGCCTTGTGGGTCGATGAGGAAGAGATCTGCATCATTGCCCGAGTCGTTGTGCGTCCATAGGTGGCCGGGGTTCGCGAGGGAAGAGGCGAGGCCCGAGCTTTCTTTGATCAAGGGGGACGACAACTGGCCGGTCTTTTGCGGTGCCGATAACGCGGCGGGTGCGTTGTGTTCTTGTGCGAGTGCGGGAGTCGTCGGCTGCTGGGTCTGGAGCACGAACGCGCCGCCGATGACGATGGCGATGGTCGCTGCGGTCGACAGGCCCACGGCCGTGATCCGGCCGGCGCAGCGGGCGCGTGACGCGTCAATCGTCTCGCGTGTCTTTGGGCTCGTACAAGCTCGGGTCGGCGGCATCATCCCTCTCCATACGAAGCGTCAGCCCTAAATGATCGGCTGCCCGCTGGGTCAACTGTCGTCCGCGTCGCGTCCTTGCCAAAAAACCCACCTGCAGCAAATACGGCTCGACCACCTCTTCGAGCGTGCCCACGTCCTCGCCCAGCGTTGCCGCGACCGCCTCCAGGCCCACGGGCCCGCCACGGTACACCTCGGCGATGATGCGTAGGTATTTGCGGTCCAGGTCGTCCAGACCCAGCGTATCGACCCCTTCGAGCAGGAGCGCATCGTTGACCACTTTCTCATCGACCCGGCCGGCGTGTTTGACTTGAGCAAAATCGCGGACACGTCGGAGCAGCCGGTTGGCGATGCGGGGCGTCCCGCGCGACCGCTGCGCGATGATGCGCAAGGCCGGGTCCGCCGTGGCGTCGGACTGCATCGACATCAGCCCCGCCGAACGCTTGAGGATGGCGAGCAGGTCGGCCTCGCCGTAGAACTCGAGGTTGTGCGCGATGCCGAAGCGTGAGCGCATCGGCCCCGAGAGCAGCCCCGCGCGGGTCGTCGCGCCGATCAGCGTGAAGGGCTTGAGGCGGATCGCGATGGTCTTGGCGTGCATCCCCGAGTCGATCGTGAAGTCGATCTTGTAGTCCTCCATCGCGGGGTAGATGAACTCTTCGACGGCCACGGGCAGGCGGTGGATCTCGTCGATGAAGAGCACATCGCCGCGCTGGAGCTTGGTGAGCGTGCCGACGAGGTCACCGCCCTTGGTGAGCGCGGGGCCGGAGGTGACGACGCAGTGCGACCCCATCTCGGTGGCGATGATGTGCGCGAGCGTGGTCTTGCCCAGCCCCGGCGGGCCGTGGAGCAGGACGTGCTCCATCGGTTCATCCCGCGCCTTGACGGCCGCAAGCGTGATGCGGAGCTTCTCGATGAGTGCCGGCTGTCCGACGTACTCGTCGAGCGCGCGCGGCCGGAGCGAGAGGTTGAGCTGCTCTTCAAGCGGCGAAGCGGCGGAAGCGGAGATGATGCGTTGGGTGGCCATGCTTGATGTGCGGTGGAAGCGGGATCAGGTTGTCTCGTGATCCGACTCCCACTGCGGAGGAGGATCCAGAGTCAGTCGTTGAAGTTCAAGGATTTGACTTTTGAGCAGAGGCAGATCGTCACGGATGGTCATCCAGATGATCCCAAAATCGATTTTCTGATACTCGTGTGCAAGGAAGTTTCTCAGGTTGCGTGCCAGCCGCCAGGCGATCTGGGGGTGTAATTCACGCAAAGGTTCGGGGATGTGGATCACGGCCTCGCCGATGACGATGAAGTTCCAAAGCACAACATCTTTCATCAGTGTGTTGCCGAGAAAGGCACGTTCATCAAGGCCCGCGATCGCCAGCTCGATGTGATCAATCGCGTCGAGGATGTGTGCCAGTCGGACACGCCACTGGTCATGCTGCACGGATCGCCTCCCCGAAGATGGTGGGCGCGAAATCGGGGTAGACGCAGTGGCGAAGCACCAGGTCCACCCGGGCGGGCAGGTGACGTTCCAGCAACTCCTCCACTTTTGTCAGGTGGCCAAGGCCGAAGCGAAAGCCGGGGCTGAACTCGATCAGCAGATCGATATCGCTGTGGATGGTCGCGTCGCCCCGTGCAACAGATCCAAATAGAGAAACTTCTGTGACCTGAAGCTCCCGGAGCATTGGGGCCAGCTCCGCCAGCTTCAAAAGTACTTCGTCTCGTTGTGGGGTTCGGTGCATCACCTTGATTGTATCGCGTTTGGCTTCTGGTCAGGTCACTCCAGCCCGACGATGCGGTGGGCTTCGTCGACGGTGGTAATGCCTTGGAGGACCAGCTGCCTCGCGTGTTCGCGCAGGGGGACGAGGCCCGCGTTCATGGCGGCGCGTTTGAGGTCGGCGATGCTGGGCGAGCCGAGGATGACGTCGCGGAGTTCGTCGCTGGCGATGAGCAGCTCGAACGCGCCGGTCCGGCCGTTGTACCCGGTGCTGAAGCAGTGCTCGCAGCCGGCCCCGGTGTAGAGGGTGTGGTTGCCGAGGGTCTCGATGCCTAGGCGTCGCAGGTCGCGCTCGTCGGGCTTCATGGGTTTCTTGCAGTGCGGGCACAGGACGCGGACGAGGCGCTGCGCGAGCACCAAGTGGAGGGTGCTGGCAACGAGGTACGGCTCGACGCCCAGGTCGAGCAGGCGGAAGACGGTGTTGATACTGTCGGTCGCGTGGATCGTTGAGAGCACCAGGTGGCCGGTGGTGGCGGCCTGCATGGCGGTGACGGCAGTGTCTTTATCGCGGACCTCGCCGACGACGATGACATCGGGGTCTTGCCGGAGGCAGGAGCGGAGCAGTTGTGCGAAGCCGTGTCCTTTGTCGTGGTCGACGGGGATCTGCGTGACGCCGGGCAGCTCGTACTCGATGGGGTCTTCGATGGTGATGACGTTGCGCAGCTGCGCGTCGATGCTGCGGAGGATGGCGTAGAGCGAGGTGGTTTTGCCCGAGCCGGTGGGCCCGCAGATGGTGACGAGCCCGGTGCTGGACTCGCTGGCGGCGATGAGCCGTTGGACGGCGTCGCCGGGGAGGCCCAGGCCTTCGAGCGTCTGCGGGGCGTTGTAGGTGTCGAGCACGCGGACGACCATCTTCTGGCCGGCCATGACGGGGGTGAAGCTGACGCGGTAGTCGACGCGCCGGCCGGGGACGCCGCAGGTGAAGTGCCCTTCCTGAATGATCGCGCGCTGGGCGATGTCGATGTCGCAGAGGATCTTGAGCAGCGAGGTGACCTTTTTGGCCAGGTCCACGGGGATCTGGCAGACCTCGATCATCGCGCCGTCGATGCGCAGGCGGAGGATCGCGAGTTCCTGCTTGGGTTCGAGGTGGATGTCGGTGGCCTTGCAACGCATCGAGCCGTAGAGGATGAGCTGCGCGACGAGGAGCGACTCGGAGGCGGCGGTGGCGCCGGCGGCGTGGACGACCTGCGACCTTGCGTTGATAAGCGAGAGCTGGTTCAGCGCAAAGCCCGGGTCGCTGCCGATGGTGGCGAGGGATTGCAGCGAGTCGGCACCGTACGCGTTGGACCGACGCGCGGCCTGCTCGGCATGGCTCAGAGTCGTGGTCGATCGGCCCAGGGCCGCGTCTTCATCGACGATGGCAACGTCGTAAATCGACGATGCGTCGTTGGCACTTGCGCTGGCGTTCGTCTTGCTGTTCGCTGCGGCGGGCTGGCCTTGGACGGCGGGCTTGTCGCTGGTGAGGAATCGGATGAGCGTGTTGCCGACGCGGAAGACGCCGCCGCTTCGGAGCTTGACGGCCTCGACGCGGGTGCTGCCGACGACCGTGCCGTTACGGCTGCCCAAGTCGTGGAGGATGTAGCGCCCTTCGTGGAGGACGACTTCGCAGTGCTTGCGGGAGATCTGGTCGTCGTTGTCGATGACGAGCGTGACGTCGGCCCCTCGGCCGATGATGGCCTTGGGCGTGTCGTACGTCACCCGCCGGAGCACCTGCCCCCGCGCATCGATCACTTCAAGCGTCGGCATGTCGATAATGTAACGCGGCGTGGTCATGGCCACGCTGCACGGCTTGCGGCGGCCTTACGGGTTGAAGAGCGGGTCGATGTCGAGCGTGAATCCGGGCAGATCGGTGTTGGCGGTCAGTGTTTCGCCGTTGCCCCAGACGCGGGCGTTTCCATCGGGGAAGTAGACGGTGACGGTCTGGCTGGGCGGGTCAACGACCCAGACCTGCCTGACGCCGTGCTTGAGCCACCAGCGGGCCTTGGCGGCGACGTCGCCTGCGGAGTCGCTGGGGGAGTTGATCTCGACGGCGATGAGCGGGGCCGACTGCCCGTGCTTGGGCGAGATCGATTGCCGGGAGTGATCGGGCGGGATGTAAGCGACATCGGGAGCGCGGACGGTGTCTGGGTCGCGTTCAAGAACAAAGCCAGCGTCGACGACCACGCTCCCGCCGTGGCCCATCGCGTAGCGCATCAGGTGAAACGAGAGCACGCTGCTGAGGCGTCCGTGATTCATGCCCGGTCGAGTCATGGTGTGAAGTTCCCCCTGCACCAGCTCATGACGCTGGCCGTCGTCTTTCATCGCGAGCAGGTCGTCGGCGGTCATGCGAGTTGTGGCGGCTGCCTGTGCCATACAGTGAGTGTACCCCGATGGACCGATGCAGCGATGACCTGGACCTACTTCGACAACAACGCGACGACGCGCCCGGCCGATGAGGTGCTCGAAGCCATCGCCGATGCGTCCGCAACGCTCTGGGCCAACCCTTCTAGTGTGCACCGCTTTGGCCAGTCGGTCCGTCAGCGCGTCGAGCTCGCACGTCAGCAGGTGGGCAGGCTCATCAACGCCAAGCCGCGCGAAGTCGTCTTCACCTCCGGCGGGACCGAGAGCAACCACCTCGCGCTGCACGGCACGCTCGGCCACGCGCTGCAACGCGGCGGCTCGGCCGTGCTCATCACGAGCAAACTCGAACACGCGGCAATCCGTGAGCCCGCAGAGGCCATGAGCAAACGCGGTGTGCAGGTCGAATGGCTCGCGCCCGATGCGCAGGGCAACGGGGTCATTGAGCCGGCGGTCGTGATGGAGGCGCTGGAGCAGGCCAGACGCTTCGCTGCGCGGACTCCGCTCAGCGTCGGCGTGGCGAGTGAGTGTGTGGTGGTCAGCGTGATGTGGGCGAACAACGAGACGGGTGTGCTGCAACCGATCAAAGAGTTGGCATCGCTTGTGCAGGAGACCCGCGAGCGTTGGAAGCGCGATAGCTGGCGGGGCGAGCTGCTCCTGCACTGCGACGGCACGCAGGCGGCGGGCAAGATCGACATCGACATGACGGCGATCGGCATCGACCTGCTCACGATCGCGTCGCACAAGTTTCACGGGCCAAAGGGTGTGGGCGCACTCGTGCATCGGCGCGGGGTCCGCATCAGCCCCGTGCAGCTGGGCGGGCCGCAGGAGATGGAGAAGCGCGGCGGCACGGAGAACGCGCCGAGCATCATCGGCATGGGCGTCGCCGCAGAGCTTGCGAAACGGTTCGTGTGTGATGCGGATGCGGTTGCACATCTGGCAGCGCTGCGGGATCGCTTCGAGCGCAGCGTGTGCGAGGCGTTGTCGGGCGCGGTGGTGAATGGGCGCAACGCGCGCTTCGGCCGGCTGTGGAACACGTCGAGCATCGGGTTCCCGCGGTTAGAGGCCGAGGCGGTGCTGCTGGGTCTGAGCGAGCGTGGTGTGTGTGCATCGGCTGGCGCTGCGTGCAGCAGCGGGTCGCTCGAGCCCTCGCCGGTGCTCTTGGCGATGGGCGTGCCCGAGGCGGTGGCGCACGGCACGGTGCGGTTCTCGTTGTCGCGGTACACCACTGCGCAAGACATCGATACGGCGGTGTCTGCGGTGGTCGCGGTGGTCGGGCGTTTGGAGCGGGTGCTGCCGGTGTAGGCTTGACAGGATCGGGATTGACCCGTGAACGTTTCGACACGGGCTTGAAAATCGTGACAATAGGACGGGAGCTGGTTGTGTGACGGCTCTGGTGTGTGTGCTCGTGGGCGGGTGGGAGTGCGAGATCAACCGATGCAGATGATGAGTTGGTCGATTGCGCGTCTGGGGAGCCGGTTCGGGCTGCTGTTCGAGCCGTACCGCCGTCGCGTCATGCACTCGGCGTTGGGCCGGTTTCTCGACGAGCCGTTGGACCTCGCGGTGGGGCTGATCGAGCCCGACGGTGCGCAGCGTGTGCTGCCGTTCACGACGCTGGACACGCGCGAGCCGGGCACGTCGCTGTTCTACAACTGTGAGCAGTTCGACCGCATCAACTCGGTGACGTACCGCGCGTACAGCGAGCGGTATCGCCTGCGGTTCGAGTTCAACGTGCACAGCGTTTTTTATCCGCAGGACCGTCGGCTGTGCCTGACGCCAGCGTTTTACTTGGAGATGCGGGTGCACCCCGTCGCGCAGGTTCGGCATGAGCCGGTGGCCGGCCCGGTGCCGAGTGAGGTGACGCTGTTCATCCGCATGAGTCGGCCGGGCACGACGATCGCTTCGCACGACGACGGCTCGATCGACTTGTCGTATCAGGTGCCCTTGTCCCCAAGGCGCGGCCTGCACGCGGGCAAGAGCGAGCCGCAAGCAAAGGTGAAGTCGGCCGAGGCGCGCGAACGCATCGTCGCGCTCAACGAAGGCACCACGCCCACGCCCCAGGGCGACGGCCTGCAGATCACGCTGCCCATCACCGAGATCGGCTCGGGCACCAAGTGGCGGCTCGTGTGGGCCTCACACGTGGCCGACCCCGTGCTGCGCGTGCGCAGTGAACGCGGCGAGCCGCAGCCCGCGGTCCTTGCCTACAACGACTACTTCCCCGATGTGCAGTCGGTGGTGACCGAGGCGATCCAGCTGCGCGACGACCGCCTCGCGCTGTCGCGACGCTTCGAGAAGCTGCTCGATCAAGCGCCGCTCGACCGCTCGCAGCAACACCTTGTCAACTTCAGTTTTCAGAACTACCTGAGCAACACCTTTTGGTGTACCGGCAACCCGCAGGGCGGCGAGGGCGAGCCGTTCCCGTGGTTCAGCGTGTGGGAGGGCTCGTCGCTCATGCACTCTTCGATCGACGTGGAGTACAACGCGACATTGTTTGCGCTGTCGCTCTGGCCGGACTTGCTGCGGCTGCAGCTCGCCCAGTGGCGGCAGGGCCTGATCGAGCACACGCCGTCCACCGGCGGCTACCTCGCGCACGACCTTGGCGTCGGCTGCGAGGCGCAGAAGCCCTCGATGCGCTTCACGATGCCCGTCGAGGAAAACGCCAACTACCTGCTCATGCTCCAGGCGTACACCCGCTGGACCGGCGACCTCACCGCCGCACGCGCCGCGCAAGCACTCTGCCAGAAACTCGTGTCGTATCTGTTGTGGGTCGATCGGCAAGGCACCGGCTACCCCGATGAAGGCGTGAGCAACACGCTCTCCGACGCCGGCCCCGCCGCGCGCTTCGGACGCAAGCAGACCTACCTTGCCATCAAACGCCTCGCCGCGCTGCGCGCCGCGGGCGACCTCTTCGCCATCCTCGGCGACACCGATGCCGCACGGCTGCTGGACCTGCAAGTCGAGCAGGGCACACGCAAGGTCGAACGCTCCGCGTGGCGCGTCGACCACTTCGCCGTCGCCGCCGATGACTCGGCCGTCGATCTCATCGACCCCGACACCGGTCAGCCAAGCACGCTGGACAAGGTCCCCAACGCCGACTCCTACTCCATCCACACCGCCAACGGCCTGCTCCTGCCGATGATGGTCGGGCAGCCCGCGATGCTCGACAAGCGCAAGCTCCAACGCGACCTCATCTCCGCCGACCGCGAAAACCAAGGCCGATACGCCGACGGCCACACCTCCGACGACGTCGATGCCGTCCGCGTCTCGCTCAACGTCTGGCGCGACCTTGTCGCACGCTACCTGGGCATGAACGGCCCGTCGTCCGCATCGCAGTACTGGGACCTGCAGGTCATGTCCAACACCGCCAACAACTCCTTCGGCTTCTCCGACGCGTACCTCAACGATGTCCTCGCTCACTACCCCAGAGGCGTCGTCACGCTCGGCTACTTCCTTGCGACACCACGACTCATGATCGACCGCCTCGCGCCCGGCGGGTCGTACATCACCGTCGATCCCGACCGCCACATGCCGCAGCGCTGGCCCCTGCTCCCGCTCGCCGACTGGCCTGCAGGCAAGGTCCCCGTGTGCGTCGTCGATGCCGATCAAAAGGTCTTCATCGAAGCCGAGACCGACCCCGTCATCATCCACGGCCACGACCCCGAAGGCACCATCTCCGGCATCACGTTCATCGGGTGAAAATCGCCTCACCCCTCACTCACTGTTTCTGACACAGCTTCACGTCTTAATCATGTAACCAATTTAAGAGACCGAACTATGCAGCCTACTTTGACCTTCATCCTCGTAATCACTGCCTTAACCTTCACCATCGCCGCCTGCTCGACGCCTGCGCCGGGTGTGAAGCAGAACCCGCTCGGCACGAGCACGACGGTGGCTGCCGAGCCCGCGCAGGTTGCCGACGCCGCTGAAGTGGTATTGAACGACCTGTCGTTGCAAGACGTGACGAAGGCCTCGACAGCTGTCGATGGCCTGGTCACGGGCACCACCGCGCAGGGCAAGGCCGTCAAGGTCACGATCACCTCTGCAGGTGCACGCACCAGCAACGTGAGCGTGAACCACAGCGCCGGCTCCGGCGTCGCCCTGCAGATTGTGCAAGGCATCGAGAAAGAGTTGGAACCGAGTAAGTGACCTGCGCGCTTCAGGGGGCCTGAAGGCCCCCAAGCCCCCGTGCAGATGTCTGATGGGGCTCGGGGGCCTTTAGGCCCCCTGCCGACCGTCCCTGTAACGCTTATAAGGAACCCCCTCAAGAAACGCGCCCAACTCAAGGGCACGTTTGATCGCGGGTTCGAGTTCAACATGGATCCGCGTGTGCGGGTAGACGCGCCAATCACTTGCAAAGCCGTGGCGTTGTGACTGGATGCAGACGTAGCGATACGTGGCGCGTCCTTGTTTTTCATCGCGCAGACAGCCATCGAAATAATCGCGATGGCGGTCGTCTTTAAAGAACGGTTGCAGCCGGCGCGGCAGGGTGTCGTTCACGAGTTTGGCGATCGAGCCATGCACGCGTTGCATCATGGGGCCAAGGTTGTGTCCTTCGCGCAGATACCCCAAGGTGTGGTAGTGGTTGTCGAGCAGTGAGGTGACCCAGGGCGTGAAGCCGTATGCATGGGTCCAGTGATGAAAGCGGTCCCAGAAGATTGTTTTCGCTTGCTCGGTTGTCAACGCGGGAGTGCGGTCTTTGCAACGTGCGGTGATGAAGTAGACCTGATTGTCGCGGTACCAATGCTCGAAGCGGTATTGCCCTTTGTAGACCCGATTGGAACTCGGGGATGAGCGTCGGGTGCGAGCCATTGGAATCTCCGGAAAAGTTGGTTCGTCTTACATCGCAAGGGGAGGCAGGGGGCCTGAAGACCCCCGAGCCCCGGGGGCACCCGCATGGGAGGCTTGAGGGCCTTCAGGCCCTCTGCATGAAGCGCACGTCACTTCCCCGCGTAGTCGATCAACCGCGCGATCTCGTTGCGCAGCTCGTGGCGGTGGGTGACGCGGTCGACGAAGCCCTTGTCCACGAGGAACTCGGCCCGTTGGAAGCCGGGTGGGAGTTCTTGCCGGACGGTGTTGGCGATGACGCGTGCGCCGGTGAAGCCGATGAGGGCTTTGGGCTCGGCGATGGTGATGTCGCCGAGCATCGCGAACGATGCGGCGGTCCCGCCGGTGGTCGGGTCGGTGAGGACGGCCAGGTACAACCCGCCCGCATCATCGAACCGCGCGAGCGCGGCGCTAGTCTTGATCATCTGCGACACCGCCAGCGTGCTCTCCTGCATGCGTGCCCCGCCGCCGGCGCACACGATGATCATCGGTTTGTCTTCAGCGGTCGCCAGCTCGATCGCGCGGGTGATCGTCTCGCCCACGACGCTACCCATCGACGCCATCATGAAGCTGTTGTCCATCACGGCCAGCACGACGCCTCGGCCCTTGATGAACGCCCGGCCGGCCTGGATCGCGTCGCGCTTACCGGTCTTCTTCTGCTCTTTCTTCAAGCGGTCCGCATACGCCACGCGGTCCACGAACGACAGCGCATCCATCGGCTCCAGATCGGTCCACAGCGCCTCGAAGCTGCCGGGGTCCACCAGCTGCTCGATGCGGGTCGCGGCGTCCACGCGGAAGTGGTGATCGCACTGCGGGCACACGTGCAGGTTCTGCTCGAGCGACTTGCGGAACAGCATCGCCTCGCACGAGGGACAACGCAGCCACAGCCCCTCGGGCACCTCGCTGCGACGCTCCACGGGCTGAAGATCACGCCACGTCCGCAGCGGGAGCGCGGCCTTGCTGGCGGGCTTCACGGGGGACGCGGCGTCGGTGGGCGCGGCGGGGTTTGGGGTATGTTGCTCGGCCAAGTGTCGGCTCCGGTGCGGGGCGAAGCGGACGATTATAGGGGCACACACCAAAAACGAGACACCCATGCGCATCGGCCGACACCTCGACGAAAACGGACACGCGATCTGGGCCTTGCACCGCCACGGCAACACCGAAGGCCTCATCGGCGATCCACTCGCCGGCCCCGTGCGACCCACCGGCAGAGCCGTCGCGGTAAAGCGTACGTTCGCACCGCTCCATATCGACCCCAACGGCCGGTTCCTCGGCGACATCTGGTGCGTCGGCAAGAACTACGCCGAGCACGCCGCCGAGTTCGGCGGGGGCGTCCCCGAGCACCCCGTGCTCTTCATGAAACCCGCCGCCAGCGTCATCGCACACGGCGACAACATCCAACTCCCTGCGTGCCAGCTCGACGGCCCCGAAACCGATTACGAAGCCGAGCTCGCCGTCGTCATCGGCCCGTCGCCCGATGGCAGACCCGCGAAGGACGTGCCCGTCGACCGTGCGCT
>DAIOEG010000020.1:13146-15562 GCA_036746415.1 Phycisphaera sp.
AACACGTGCTCGGTTACACCTGCGCCAACGATGTCAGCGCACGACGCTGGCAGAAAGAACGCGGCGGCAGCCAGTGGGTCCGCGGCAAGAGCTTCGACACCTTCTGCCCAGTTGGGCCGGTGCTTGTGACAGCCCGCCCCGCGTTCGACGGTGATGATGACTTCATCGACGACCCGCAGACGCTGGGCATCACCTGCACCGTCTCGGGCGAGGTGTTGCAACGCGACACGACCGCCAACATGGTGTACTCGGTCGCAACGCTCATCGCGTTTATCAGCCGGGACACGACGCTCTGGCCGGGGACGGTGATCCTGACCGGTACGCCCTCGGGCGTGGGCATGGCACGCAAGCCGCCCAGGTTGCTCACGCACGGCGACACGGTGGAGGTCTCCATCGAACACATCGCCGTGCTGCGCAACGCGGTGGTTTGAAGACGCGACGCGCGGTATCCACTCAATAGGGTGACTGAGCGATCGTGCTGACGGTCCCATTGGGGCCCGAGACGGCTTGAGCGGCGAGGGTGGATCGGCTCTGAAAGTCGGCGTCGATGGTGATGTTGCCGGTGTCGCGGTCGATGGTCAGGCCGAGGGTCTTTTCGTTGATGGCGAAGATGAGTCGTGGGTTGACGGAGGGCACTTCGACGTTGCCATAGGGGCCCAGGTCGATGTGCCCGCCGTGGTTGGTGACGTTGAGGTTGGACTTTGCTAACCAGACCCCTTTGTAAGCACGGGCTCGTGCTTGTCCGAAGTTGACAGAGTAGGGGGCCTTCTCGATGGGATGAGGCAGTGTCTGGGCCGTGCTGGGGTTGCCCGGGACATCGGTGTTTACTAAGTCGTACCCGGTCCCGTTGGCAATTCTAAAATCAAGCGCTCGATGCTGATCGGAGTGGCTCATGGCTTCGCTCTGCGCGTAGCGGAAGTCGGCGGCGAACATGTCGATCGCGCCGCGCAGCCGGTGCCCATCGGTGTTGCCGATCATCGGCGCAGCGACGGCGGCAACGATCGCGAGCACGACGATGACGACGATCAGCTCGATGAGCGTGAAGCCGGTGCAGTCATGATTCCGTGTGTGGCAGGGATGGGAGGACATACAAAAGTTTTATCGACATGTTGCACAAGCAACTTTGCGCGTCCAGCGTGGGATATCAGGGGCTATGTGCCGGATGTAGCGGGCAATCGTCCGGTAATGCGCGTTGCGCATTGGTCGTGGAGTCAATCATGGGCCTTGGCATCCCGATAGCAACACTAATCATGGGTTCCATCAAATCGCCGACAACTCGACACACCGCGTCCACCTGGGCCAATCGAAATGGCGGCTTCACGCTTGCAGAAGTGGTGTTGGCGGCGGCGGTGCTGACGTTTGTGGTGGCTGCGTTCACGCATTCGCTTGTGGCGGCGCAGGCACACGCGCACTCAGCCGTGGATGAATCGCGTGCCGTGTCGTTGTTGGAAGCAATGATGGCCGAGATCGCCAACAAGCCGTACGACGACGACAACGCAGGCGACGACGACGATGACGATGACGACGACGATGACGATGACGCCCCCGCGTCTCGTTCGACGTTCAACTCGATCGACGATTACCACCGGTACTCGGAGTCGACGGGCAACCTCGTCGATGCCGCGGGCACGGCCTACCCGGCCGAGTATGCGAAGTTCTCCCGCAGTGTGCGCGTGACCGAGGTGGAGGAGTTTGTTGAGATCTATAACCGGGAGTACGACGGCCTGCGCGTCCGCGTCACCGTGACCAATGGCCCGCGCACGTGGACCCTCGACCGCTACTTCGCACAGCTTGATGCCGAAGAGGACGACGATTAATGCGTATCAAGCCGCCACATCACGCGATTACACGCCGCCGACGCGCGGGCCTGTCGCTGCTGGAGCTGATGCTCGCGCTGGTGGGCACGGCCTTCATTGCCACCGCTGTCGCGGCGATGCTCGACGCCGTCGCCTACGGCGCGACCACCGGCCAGCACCTGCGCGACCTGGTGCCCCGCCACCGCATGCTCTCCGGCCGGCTCACCGACACCCTCGCCTCCAGCGAGCGGATCCTCACCACCAGCGCGACCACCGTCGTCCTCTGGCGTCAGGACCGCAACAACGACGGCATCACCGACACCGACGAGTTGGCATGGCTGACCTACAGCGCGAGCAATGACCTTTTGACATACCAAGAGGCGCTTGAATCCTCCACATCGATCCCGCTTCCGACACTGCCCGATTACACATTGATCCGCCTTGGGCTTTCATTTCTGAACAAGCTCGATACAACGGTCTTCGCGCGCGATCTCTCAGCGTTTTCGATCACGGGCAACACCGCAGCGCCGAATACGACCCTGCTGACCTGGCGGGCCACCTTCACCATCGGCAGCATCACCGACACACAGGTCTACGCGACCAGAGTGGGGGGTTGACCA
>DAIOEG010000021.1:0-15219 GCA_036746415.1 Phycisphaera sp.
CATCGGCCGTTCACGCTTGCGCTGCGACGCCCGGCTGTAAAAGTTGTTGTGCAAAATCTTAAACAGCCACGGCCGAACCCCCGCCTCCCGCAACTCAAACCGCCCCTCGGCCCGGAACGCCTTCAGATACGTCTCCTGCACCAGGTCCGACGCCTCGTGCGGGTCCCGAGCCAGGTGCATCGCCATGCGATAGACCGAGTCCGCCTCCACCATCGCCAACGCTCGAAACGCCTCGCTGTCCACCGCCAGAGTATAGAGACCGCCGTCGACACCGATTGAGAAGCGACTCCACACCCCCCTCCCTTTCCGGGGGCCGGGAGGTGGGTTTTGAAATGACTTCTAGAGCAGTGCGTCAAAGCTTTTCTCTTTGTAGCCGGACGGCGGTGCCGTCCGGACCGGGAGCGCTTCGCTCCCGGATGCTGTGGGCACACAATGAACGACCCGATTCGCATCGTGTTGCTGCGCGAAGCCGACGGGGAAGCCCCGCCGCCCCCGGAGTCCGGAGGCCGCCGGCCTCCGGCTACCACGAAGATGACTCGGCGCACTTCTCTAAACCCAAAGACCACGTCAAATCGATCCGGCACCCGAGTGCTGACACCACGCAGGTTGAGCGTCGCAACACCTCTCACAGGTTGCAGACCTCGAACGCCTCCCAACCCGCGACTTGCCAAGTCGCGGCTGCAGGCACGAAGCCACACACGACTTGACGCACACCGCACCGGAGGCCGTCGGCCTCCGGCTGTTGAGTGATTCCTAATCGCGCACAAAAAACCCGGACACGGGTCCGGGTAGTTCGATCAAATGACGTTGGTCACAGATTTCATTTAAGGTCCCACTGATTAGGCTTAGTCGGGTCAGTTTCAGTGTCAAGGCCCACAGTCAAATACGGATTATTGACATCGCTAACGAGAATAGCAGCACCATGGCCATCCGCATAGGCGATGTTAACAGCGCCTGAGTGGCGGGGGTCGATCGCACCGTTGGCTACTTCGCCTCGGCCAGAAAGGCGGTATGTGCCGAAAAAGACGTTCTCAGGCACTGTTGGCGTATTCGCAGAGCCTAAAGCCACGTTACGGACGACTGAATCGGCGTATACGATCGTATTCACAGGGTCTTTAACGTCCTCGACTTTGGGTGTTGATACTAAGCCGCCACCAGGTGCAGTTGAAAATGCAAGCGCCGCCGGCCCGCTACTGATTTTCGTGTTAAGCCAGCGATAGTTCACGCCATAATGAATATTACGGAGTGTACCGGCCGATGGTGTAGCCGCAGCATCAGGCGTTAAAAATCGTGTATTGGCACCATCAACGAATGTTGGACAGGCAAACGCCTGAAGTCCCGGCACATATCCTTGATCCACAATCATGCCCGGCCAAAACCATCCGGTCGTGCCGCCTGTGACAACACCCCAAGGAGTTTGCAATAGATGAAAGTGCTGCTTGTTATCATTCGAATACAGATTACCAACAATCCCAAGCTGCCGGATATTACTCAGGCACGCCATCGCGCGGGCAGACTGCCGTGCCGCTCCGAGCGCCGGCAGCAGGATGCCGATGAGCAGGGCGATGATGGAGATGACCACGAGCAGTTCGATGAGGGTGAAGCCGTGGGTGTGGCGGGTGCGTTGTGTCATGGTGGGCCTCGGTGAAACAAAAAGGGTGAAGATATGGGCCGTTGGCGGGAGCAGGCCGCTTTGGGCATCTTATATAACTTTACATCAGTCCGGGCGGGAGTCAACCCCGATTTTCTCGGCACCACGCATCAGGGTCTGCCCGTAGCGCCGGGGCAAGATGGGAACCTGCCCGAGGGGATGTACTTTTTGCACCCCCCTCCCAGTGGGAGGAGAGTTGACAAGCCATGCCAGCTCCCCAACGCTCGCGGCAGGATTTGAACCTGCGACCTACGCTTTAGGAAAGCGCCGCTCTATCCAGCTGAGCTACGCGAGCACGATCGCAGTATACGCCTCCCCCGCCGATGCGCCCGCACAGGCCGTGCCGCCCGCGTAACCGGCCGAGTTTGCCGGGCTGCCCCGCGATTCCCATCCTCACGGCTTGCACGGCCCGGCTTTGAATCGGACTCTTCTGCCGTCAACGCGACGACGACGCCCGCCCACGCGGGTTGAGTCGGAGCGGGGACCGGTGCCGCTTCAGGGTCTAACAACCCACGAGCCCGCCGACCGCAGTGCCCTGGATCGGGTCTCGCTCCGGATGCCTCCCCGGACGAGACCTTTTTTCTTTCTGTAGCCGCGACCTGTCATGTCGCGGCTGGTTGATGCGCTACTTTTCGTCTAGGCGGGGCGTGTCCTTGGGTATGTCGTCGGCTTGGGCGGCTTTGAGGGTTTGGCCGGGGCCTGTGACGGGGGTGTTTGGCGCGCTGGCGGGGTTGGGCAGGAGGACGAGGGTGACGGCGGTGACGGCCACGGTGTGCCATGCGCCCCAGCACGCCGCGGCGCGTGTCGGCCGATCACCCAGGACCCACACGCCCGCCGCCGACGCCAGGAACACCAGCAGCACGCCGACCGCGAGCCAGTACCACCCGCTCATGCCCGACTCGGCCGCACCGCTGAGCCAGTCGAGGTTCAAGAGCGCGCCCGGCCAGACCACCGCGGCGGGCAGTCCGATGCTTAGGAGCGTGACGCCCACAGCGGTCGGCACGCCGGCCCAGCGCCAGACTTTGAGCCGTCGGCCGGACTCGGCGGCCTCGGTCAGGCCCGCGAGCGTCTGCCCGATCGCCACGCCCGCCACCGGGCCCGCCATAAGCAGAGCCGTCCCCGATAGCTCGCCCCCGCTCAGCAGCACCAGCACGAGCACGCCCACCAGCCAGGTCCAGCCGACAAGTGCCCGGCCACGCCCCCCCACCGCCGACGACATCGGCAGCCACGGCCAAACCATCGCCACCACCACCAGCAGCACCCACAAGCCCCACGCCCCCATCAGCCCCGACCACAGCCCGCCAACCCCGCCCACCCAGCCGTTTCCAAACCAGCCGCTCGACCACCACCCCGACGCCTCCGCCCACCAGCCCTCCCACGCGGCTCCGCCGGCCAGCAAGCCCCCCTGCCCCTGATGCACGTACAAGACCCACGGCCCGACCACCAGCCCCGCGATCGCCCCCGAGGCCGCCAGCCCCAGCACGTTGCCCACCCGCCGCGGACACACCAGTGCCACCGCCACCAATGGCAGCGCGGCCGGCAATGCCGCCTCGATCCCGCCGCACAGCACCGCCAGCCCCATCGACAACCCGCACAAGCCCCAGCCAAGCCCCTGCCGCAGCAACGACGCCGACGGCTTCATCGGCCGCATCGCCCACAGCGCCCCTGCGCCCGCCAGCACCGACCAGCCCACCACGTGCGACTCCTCGCTGGCCATCCGCCCCATCGCGATCACCATCGGACTGCTCATCACTACCAGCCCCTCCACCACCGCCGACTGCATCCCCCCAAGCGAGTACCCCGCCCAGTACGCCCCCGCCAGCGCGAGCAGCGACATGCACACCCCGGTCATGCGTGCCCGAAACAACAACTCCTCATCGCTGGTTGTCGCCGGATCAGCCGTCCACCACGCCGACATGAACGCCCAAGTCAGCCCCGGCGCCCGGTCGAGCACCCGCTCGCCCTCGACGGCCGGCACCCATCGGTCCACCGATGCCCAGCCCTCGTCGGACATCCGCAGCGAACGCTCCCACGTCCCCCGGGCCAGCGACAACGCCTCCGCTTCCTTCAGACTCAGGCCCCCCAGCCCGCCCAGCCCCGACAAAAGCGGCGTCAACATCCCCGCCCAAAGCACACACAACACCACCCACACCCACCCACGCCCCACCGACGCTGGAGGCGCATAACGCCCCCCGCCCAGCACACCCGAACCCCGACCAAGGTCGGCCACTTTCAAAGTCCGCACCATTCCATCCGGTTCCTCAAAGGCCCCCGGGCCAACGCACATGGTAATGCCCCCGACCACGCCACGCCTAGCCAACGAAAACCCCACCCGCTCATACGAGCCGCGACCGTCATGGAGCGGGGCACATCCGCCGGTTCCGCAACACCAAAGCACCCCGCAGCATTCAATCATCCGTAAGAAAGCCGACGCTGCGCAGCTGCGTGGGGTCGGTTGATCAGTCGTTTCAACCCTCCCTGAAGCCCCCCTCGCCGTTTTCAGAGGTTCGGGTGGATCAGCGATGCCTGACACATGGCCCCACGTAGCTTGCGCTCCGGCACGTCGCACGATGGGTCACCGCCCCACTCCCTGACGGTCGCGGCTCGTTTTAGAACTTCACCTTCGGCGCTTCGCGTTTCTGGGGCTCTTGGATCTCCAGGTATGCGCCGTCGCTGAAGCCCAGGACGCCGGCGAGGAGGACGGGCGGGAAGGTCTTCTTGTAAGTGTTGTAGGTGTTGATGCCGTCGTTGAAGGCCTGTCGAGCGAAGGCGACTTTGTTTTCGGTGCTGGTGATCTCTTCGCTCAGCTGCATCATGTTGACGTTGGCCTTGAGGTCGGGGTAGTTCTCGCTGACGGCGAGCAGCCGGCCCAGTGCGCCCGACAGCATGCCCTCGGCCTGGCCGAGCTGCTGCATCGCGGCGAGGTTGGTTGGGTCGCCGTTGACGGAGATGCGGGCCTGCGTTGCGCTGGCCCTTGCCTGCATGACCGCTTCGAGCGTGTCTTTCTCGTGGACCATGTACCCCTTGGCGACCTCGACGAGGTTGGGGATCAGGTCGTGTCGGCGTTCGAGCTGGACGTCGATCTGGGCGAAGCCGTTCTTCGTGCGCTCGCGCAGCTCGACGAGCCGGTTGTAGATGCCGATGGCCCAGAGGACGGCGACGACACCGACGACGACGACAACGCCGAGGATGGCAAGAGCAAGTGCGGAGCCGGCGAGCATGGGAACACTCCCTGGGGGTGGGTTTGAGTGAACGCCATTGTGCCAGATTCTTTAGTCCGCGTCGGCGGGCGTGTCCGCTTGCAACAACGTGTCGATGCGGTGCTGCACGAAGGGTCGGCCGGGGTCGTTGGGCTTGAGCACCGACATGGCCGAGCGATATTGACGCGCGGCGGCATCGCGGTTGCCGCGCGTCTCGTATCGATCGGCCGCCGAGAGCACGTCGGCAACGGGGCCGGTGCGTGCGTAGACCTCCGACCGCGCGAGCGTGCCATCGCCCGCGCCGTCGCGTTGCCACGCCTGCGGATCGAACCGCTCGCCGAGCGACTCGATCTTCTGCCGGGCCACACCGTGCCTGCCGGACCGCCAAGCCATCGCCGCCTCGAGCGACTCGGAGCCGGCGGTGTCTCCTCCCTGAGGGTCGGGCTGTGCGCGGGCTTGCTCGAAAGCCGCGTCGATCTTGTCCTGCACCCGGCTGGCGCGCAGCTGACGCTGGCCGGCCGGCGTGGTCCCGGCCGATGCCCGTGCTTCGAGGTACGCCCGCAGCGTCAGCGCATCCGCGTCGCCCGATGCCACCTTGGCTTCCAACGCGATCAGCACACCGCGCGACCGCAGCGCCTCCGCACGCCCCGCCATCGGCGTGCCCGCGTACGACGACAACACCGCCGTGTGCTCGGGCCGGGACTGTCCCGCGTCCAGCGCGCTTTCAATGAGCACCAGCGACGCCCCCGCACCCGACACGCTGCGCGCCGCGTCCAGCAATCCCGACGCCTCGCTCTCACGCTCTGCCGACAGCAGCGCCGCGTACACCACGCCAGCCCGCGCGTTCCAGCGCATCACGCGCTGCGTCCGCCCACTCATCGCCTCACCCATCGGCAGCGCGATGAGCGCCGGGTCCTGCATCAGCCCCGCGTGACACCCCTGCAACTCCGCCCACGCCTCGCCCTCCACGGGATACAACGACGCCAACTGCGCGTAACGCCCGCGCTTCGCCAGCACATCGATCAACCGATCTTTGACGCCGATCGCCAGCGCGCCGCGCTGGGCTGTGTCCAGCCCATCCAACCACTGCATCGTCAGTGCATCTTCATCGAGCGTTGCGTTGAGCGTGACCCACACCCATCGCTGCGCCTCATCGGTGCGCATGCTGTCACGCTGCGACGCCAGCCACTGACCCGCCGAGCCGTCACGGTCCACGAGCGCCTCCAGCGCCTCGATCGGTTGCACATCCAGCAATCGGCCCTGCGCATCGCGCGACGCGGTGCGCAGCTTCTCCAACAGCTCCGACGCCTCGGGGTGGAAGAAGTTGCCACGCTGATTGCCCGGCCCTGGCGCGTTGAACGGCCCCTGCTGCGCCGGCGTCACCACCGGCCGAAGCGCCTCCGCCGCGCGCTCCTCGCCCAGCAACTCGGGCGAGCGACGCTTGCCCGCCTCCAACTCCTCCAGCCACGCCAGCACCTCGTCGGCCGACTGATACCCGCTGATCTTGTCGTACGGCTGGCCGTCGCGGAACACCATGAGCGTCGGCACGACACGCACCCGGTACGTCGAGCCGTCCGCCGCGCCCTCGCCGTCGGTCTGACGCACCACCGCGACATAACCCTCGGCCAACGCCGCCTTCAACCGTTCATCGGCCCACGTGCCCGCGTGCATCCGCTTGCACGGCGGGCTCCACGACGCCTCAAAGACCACCAGCACGTCCTTGTCCTGCTCCGCGCCCGCCGTTAACGCGGCTTCAACGCTCGCGCTGCCAAGCACGCCGGGTTCCGCAATCGTGCCGCCCTGCTGCGCCGGGTCGGCCGACTCCTGCACACCCGAGTCCGATGACACACCACCACCGACCTGCGCATGACACACCAGCCCGACCGACAACGCAAACGCCGTCATGGCAATCCCCGAAACGCTCATGTTGAAGGTGTTGAATCGCATGACTCCATCGTACCGGCCGGCCATGCGTAAACACCGTGATGCAACACGCGCAACGCACGACGCATCACACCGATGTTCACGGCTGCTGCGTCGCCTGCGCAGCGCCCCCCGAGCCGCCCGTGATGCTCCCACGGTCCACCACTTCAAACGCGACATAACCCGCGACCGCCAGCGCCCCGATCGCCAGCGCCCAGCTCACCAGCGTCATCGCGGTGTTCAGGCGTTGGCTGCGGCGGAACATGCTGCGGACCTGCTCGTCGCGCTCCTGCTGCTGCTCGGTGACGGTGCGCAGCGCATCACGGGCTGCGAAGTTGGACGCCTCGACGCTTTCGAGCGTGCTGTTGAGCGTCACGATGCCGGCGTGCAGTTCCTTGCGTGTGTTGCTCTCGGCGGCGAGGTGCTCACGGACCTGGCCGAGGGTGTGGTCCTGCTTGTCGGCGGCTTTGCTCAGCGACTGGATGGCCTCGGTGAGGTGGCCGTTGGTCGTGTTCTGCGAGTCCAGTTGCGAGGCGATGGCCCGGAGCAGCTGTGTCTGGACGCGCGTCTGCTCGGGGATGGAGCGGAGCAGCTCGGGCAGGCCGTCCATCATGCGGAGCATCTGATCGGACCGCTGCGACTGTTCATCAAGGTGTTGGCGGAGCGACGCCATGGTCTGGATGACCTCGCCGTAGCCCTGCTTGATCTCGTGCATGCTGGCGGGCTTGTGCGTGTCGCCGTTGCGGGCCGAGTGCAACTCGACCTCGACGGGTCGGGGCCCGTTGTCTTTGCGATGAAACATGCCGCTGAGTTTGTCGCGCAGAGCCATGGTGTTGCCTCCGTTCCCTGAAGGTTGGATCGTCCCTGACAGGCCGACGCCATGATAAGGCCTGGGCTGCGATCCCGGTGAGCTTTGCATGAAAAACCAGCGCGTCCATCATTTCGTTGTTCGGCAATGACTCGATCCGCGCGCGTCGGCGTGGCCGGCGCATTGACATCATTGCCCCCGGCTTGAACACTGCACCGATGTACGCCGCGCGACTTGTTGACATCGAGAAGACCTATCACAAGTCCAAGGCGGCCCCGCCGGTGCGGGCGCTGGACGGCGTTTCGCTCGACATCCCGACCAATCAGTACGTTGCCATCATGGGCGCGTCGGGCTCGGGCAAGTCCACGATGATGAACATCCTGGGCTGCCTCGACCGCCCGACCAAAGGCCGGTACGACCTCGACGGCGTGAACGTCGCGCAGATGAACGATGAAGACCTCTCGAAGGTGCGCGGCCGGAAGCTCGGCTTCGTGTTTCAGGCGTTCAACCTGATCCCGCAGCTCACCGTGCAACAGAACGTCGAGGTCCCGCTGTTCTATCAAGGCGTGCCGACCAAGGCGCGGGCCGAGCGCGCGATGGAGTCGCTGTCGCGCGTGGGCCTGTCGGAGCGCCTCGGGCACCGCCCCGCCGAGCTGTCCGGCGGGCAGATGCAGCGCGTCGCCATCGCCCGCGCCTTGGTCACACGGCCTGCGCTCTTGCTCGCCGACGAACCCACCGGCAACCTCGACTCCACCACGGGCGACTCCATCCTCGCGCTCTTCGATGCGCTGCACGATGAAGGCCTCACGATCGTCATGGTGACGCACGATGACGACGTGGCCGTGCGCTGCCAACGCATCGTCCGACTCAAAGACGGCAAGCTCGAACGCGATGATTTGAAGACGCCTGTGTGACTCTGACAGCGTTCCAAACCCTTTGCAATCACGCCACACGCTCAACCCGCGCAGACCTCCACAACGCGCGCGTATTGCGAGCGGAAGAACTCGGCCCATCGCAGACGCGCCTTGAGCAGCTCGTCACCCTTGAGCGCTTTGACCGTGTCGGCGAAGGTCTTGATCGTCTGCGCCGCCTGCGCGTGGAGCGGGTGCGTCTCATCCGACAGCGCCGCGGGCCACTGCGTGTACAGCTCGGGCGTCGGCCAGCGCAGCGTCAGCTCCTCGGGCATCGCATCGAACAGCAGCAGCGCCTCGGCCAGCCGTGGGTCGCCGGCCGGCAATGACTGGATGGCCGACCACGCGGCCTTGAGTTCCGGATGCACGTCGATGGCCATCGCGTGGCTCACCGGCGCGATCGTGCCGAAGAAGTCGGGCATCGCTTTGGGGAACGGCTGAGCGGTGGGGAACGGGTCGATCTGCGGGTCGGTCCAGTGCTGCTTGTCGTCGGCGGTGTACGCGTCCTGGCGGATGGGTTGCCGGCGGAGCTCGTAACGCCCTGGGCCGCCCGGCGAGCCGAGCTTGCGCTGCCAGAGCTGCTGGGCCGCTGGCGAGAGCGTGTACGCGATGAACTCTTCCGCGAGCGCCTTGCTGGGCGCGCCGCGCAGCAGCGTGATTGGGTCGGCGGTCGTTGCGGTCTGGCTCACCTGGTCGATGACGGGGTCGAGGTAGCCCGCGCGGTCGCCGCCGATCGCGCCGGCCTGCGTCCTGCCGTAGAAGTCGATGCACAGCCCCGCCGCCGCCTCGCCGCTGCTCACGTCCACGGGCACCTTGCTCGCGCTACTCGCGAAGTACCGGCTGTTCGCATACACACGACGCAGCGTCGTCCAGCCCTCGGCCCAGCCCTGACGACGCACCACCGTGTTCAGCGCCGCGCCCACCGAGCTCGAGTGCCCCGGGTCGGCCATTGCGACCCAGCCCTTGTAGCCCGGCTGCGCCAGGTCGCTCCAGTCGCTGGGCTCGGGCAGCCCGAGCATCGACAGCACGTCCCGGTTGTACGCGATGCCGAAGCTCGACAACGCCGTGCCGATCCACAGACCATCGCGGTGGATCAATCGCTCGCCGCCGATGACGTCGCTGGGGAACGCCGCATCGAGCAGGCCCGCCGGCAGCGTCGGCTTGATCGCGACCGGCTCGTTCACTGGCCCGCCGTCGCGCTCGACCTTGACCCCGCCGGCAAGTCGGTTGTGATCGAACTCGCCCCCGCCGAAGAACAGGTCCACGCCGATGCCCTGGTCGAGTTTGCCCGCTCGGCCAGCCGCGTCGAACTGACTCAGCACCGTGCGACGCAGGTCCGACGTGCCCCCCGATGCACGCCAGTCGATCCGCACCGGGCCGTGCCCCTGTTCGCGTCGCCACAGGTTGAAGCCGCGCTCAAACTCAAAGCGGATCTGCTCGTTGTGCGGCGTCACGATGACCAGCGAGCCCACCGGCTCGGCCATGTCCTCGTCCAGCCGACCCACCCCCAGCGCACGCAGGCACAGCGGCACGCCCACGATCAGCACCATCAGCCCGACGATCACAACCTTTGCAACGTGGTCACGCATGCCGATGATCCTAACGCCTCGGCCAGCCCCGCAGCCACACACAACACACGATCTTGACCGAAGCGATTGAACACGCGGTGTTGCGCTGTTGACACGCTTGCGCGACGCGTGATCTACAATGACGTGATGGAGCCACAGGTCCGCGATTTGATCATGATCCGCCGGGCGATCGAGCTGGCGCGCGAGGCCGCTGCGCTGGGCGAGGTGCCGGTGGGCGCTGTGGTGTACCTGGGCGACGAGGTGCTGGCGGAGGCGTTTAACCGGCGTGAGACCACTGCCGACCCGACCGCGCATGCCGAGGTGCTGGCGCTGCGAACGGCGGCGCGGAAGCTCGGCTCGTGGCGGCTGGACGGCTGCGGCCTGGCGGTCACGCTCGAGCCCTGCCCGATGTGCGCGGGGGCGCTGGTGAACAGCCGGATCGATGAGCTGGTCTACGGCTGCACCGACCCCAAGATGGGCTGTGTGGACACCCTGCACACGCTGTGCAACGAGCCGCGTTTCAACCACCGGCTCACCGTCCGCAAAGGCGTGCTC
This sequence comes from Phycisphaera sp., assembly GCA_036746415.1. Classification (GTDB taxonomy): domain Bacteria; phylum Planctomycetota; class Phycisphaerae; order Phycisphaerales; family Phycisphaeraceae; genus DAIOEG01. The sequence goes on from DAIOEG010000021.1 coordinate 10,617, forward strand.
GCTGAGGAATGCGCGACGCTGCTGCAGGACTTCTTCAAGCAACGCCGACGCCCCGACCGCCCCGCCAAGCCCGGCATCCAGTCGCTATCACAACCCATCTCACGCTATTTGCATCAGTCGTGACAGCACCCCACACACGCCGACGCTAAGCGAGTCCGCGAGCCAAGCGTCTGGTCCCTCCGTTTCCTACCCTTACCCTCACGCACCGGGGCGAAAGGGTTGTTCATGGCTCGTCGAACCAATGATGCGTTTGAAACGGCGTTTGCGACGCGGGTCCCCATCCGCGTGCGCTACTGCCAGTGCGACCCGATGGGCTTTGCGCACCACTCGACGTACCCCGTGTGGTTCGAGATCGCACGCACCGAGCTGCTGCGCAACCACGGCGCGGTCTACGCACAGCTCGAACGCGACGGCATCCTCTTCGTCGTCGCACGCATCCACATCCGTTACAAGAAACCCGCGCTCTACGACGACACACTCGACATCCAGGTCGAAGCCGCCCGCTCGCACGGCGTGAAGATCGAACACCGCTACCACGTCTGGCGGGGCGAGGACCTGCTCGCCTCGGGCGAGACCACGCTGGCGTGCGTCGATCGCACGGGCAGACTCCAACGCGTGCCCGAGTCGCTGTGCATCTAAGTGTTTCAGCGTTTCATCAACAACACGTCGAATCGGTTCCCCTGCCCTGCGCTCTTCGTGTCCTTCGTGTCTTCGTGGTGAACACAAACCCGCGAGAGTCGTGATAACCGGGGTGTCGTTGCGGTTGTGCGGGCTGTGCGGGGGCGGGGGCGGGTGGATCGACCGGGCTGCGGGCACGGGACGCAAGCGTGGTGTTGCAGGGGTCGAAGAGTCAACGTCGGGCGTGAATGGTTCGCGGCCGGCGGAGGCGATGGCCATGCCCGAGACAGCCGCGTGGTTCTTTGGATTGGCGTGGTTGTCGCTGGTGTCGGCGATGGGCGGCGTTTGGTTGACGCGACGATCGTCGGCCGGCGGGCGTTGCCTGATGATGATGGGGGTGGTGTGGCTGGTGATGTGGGCGTGGCTGATGCGTGACCCGTCGATGGGGGTGCGGGTGGTGCCTGTGTCGGTGTTGAGCCGGGTCGAGGGCGTGGGCAGCGTGCCGGCGTTTGCGCTCGTGCTGGGCGTGGCATGGGCGTGGGCGCATCGGAACCGGCAGCGCGCGGTGATCGCATGGGCCGGCGGTCTGGGCGTGGTGTACTTCGTGAGCGGCGGGCTTTGGCTGTTGCAGGAGACGCCCTCGTCTGTCATGGGCCAGTCGCCCGCAGACGGGCCGGTGATGCAGTCACAGGACTACTCGTGTGTCGCGGCGGCGTCGGCGACGGCGTTGTCACTGGTTGGTGTGCATGCGAGCGAGGCAGAGATGGCGGACCTCACGCAGGTGCGCCCGGGCACGGGGGCAACAGTCGTGCGAGCGCTCGACGGCTTGAACCGCAAGCTCACGGGCACGGCGTACGAGGCCGAGCTGCTGCGACTGAGCATCGACGAATTGGGCCGGGCACCGATGCCAGCGCTGACGGCGATCGAGATCGAACCTGGACGACGCCACATGATCACCCTCGCCTCGGTTGGCGAACGCTTTATCAAGATCCACGACCCCGTCGACGGCACACTCACAGTCGATCGCTTCACGTTCGAACGCTGGTACAGAGGCGAGGCGATCCTGATCGTCCCGCGCGGGCAGTGGTGAGACAAACGGCCTGATCAAGTGCTTACTGTTAGGGCGAGAGGGGCGTGACCGTGGCGCTTCCGTCGGATTGCCAGCGGATGAGTTGTTTGATGGCGGGGCTCTGCGGTTGTTGCGGCGTCACCGTGACCCGCCACGCGTCGGCCTCTCGTGTCACCGACACCGGGCCGGCATCGGACCCTTGCGACGGGGACCATTGCAACGAGTTAATGCTCTCCGTGTGGGCACGCTCCGACATCCAGCCGGCCAGCAGCAGCGACTGTCGGTGCTGCGCTTCACGCGATGCGCCTGATGAGGCGCGGTGCTGGGCCGTGAGGAGCCCGGCCATCGCCGTCAGCGTGAGGGCCCAGAGACTCAGGCCCAGCAGCGACATCATTGTTGCCAGGCCGCAACGACGGCGACTTGCTTGAGCGTGCATCTGCATCGTGGTGTTCATCGCGTCGCCTCGACATCAATGTGCCGGTTGAGCAGCACGGCCTGACTCCGCAGCAGCCACGCCCGAGCCGAGGAGCCCGGCAGCGCATCACGCATCGGATCGCTCGCCGGCTCTTGCATCAGCCAGACCTCGCTGGCGTGCGACATGAAACGCGCGCCCTGGATCACAAAATCGTCCTGCTGCTCGTTGCCCCGCTCGGCCCGTGACAGTCCCGCGCTCTGCACCGTCCACACGATCAATCGGCCGTCCAGTTCAAGCGTGAGCGTCTGCGCTTCTGCATCCAGCGTGATGCGCTGCGACGACCACGCCTCGCGCGACAGACGCTGCGCGACCTGTTGTGCCTGGTGCTGGTGCGTGAGCGTGCCATCCACCGATGCGGGGATGCGGACCATGCGGATCAGCGTCGGCGACAACAGCCCGATCGCAAACGCGGTCAGCGACAGCCAGACCAGTGTCTCCAGAAGCGCGATCCCGCTGAACGAGCGTTGAGGCGTGCTGCTTCTCAAGAGGCACCTCCGGATGGTCGCACGGCTTCCGCTCGCACCGCGCCCTCGAGTTGAACGCTCGCCTCATGGGTTGCGTTCGCAAGCGTCGCTTGGACGACGACCCAGTGCCAGCCCGGCAGGGCCTCGATCTCGCCGGTGTCGACAAGGGAAAACGTCACCGGCGAGCCCATCGGTGTCGTTTCGCTCCACGCCCGGCCGGCCTGCAGAGACGCCAGCGCCGACTCGCACGCGGCGAGCGCTTCAAGCCGGGCATCGATGCTCCTCTGCGCGCGTCGGTGCATCGCCAGCCCCACAGCGACCGTCGCCAGCAGCGAGACCGTGATGGCCATGCCCACAACGACATCGCTGATGAAAAAGCCGCGTTCCGACCGTGATGAGCGGCGCTGCGGGGTGTGTATATTAGATCGGGAACGCTTCACGCAGCAGAGCCTTTCATGTCAGCGATCGAATGAGTTGGATGAGCGGGAGGAACATCGCAAGCACCAGGAAGGCCACGCAAGCGCCGTTGATGAGTGTGATCATCGGCGGCCGGATTGCTTGCCACCACACGCCCTCACGAGCCGCCCGCGTGTCATACAGGTCCGCTAGGAACGACGCCGCCTGCGCCGGCCGGTTCGACAGTTGCCCGCTGCGCAGCGTCGTCACCAGAAGCGCTGGCAGCCCCGCTTGCTCCGCCGACTCATCCAGCGTGAGGCCCGCATCGATGCCCTCGCGCCACCGGAGCAGACGCCCGCTGAGCGGGTGCCCCGCTTGAGCTGCCCGTGTCGATGCCAGCGCGGACGACGGCGAAGCGCCGACCTGCAACGCGTCGCCGAGCGTCCGAAGCACATCGGCATACGCCAGCGCCCTGGCCACCCCGCGCCACGGCCAGAGCCACCAGCGCATCTTCAACACCAGCCAACCTGGCCAGCCAAGCTTGATGAGAATCAACAGTGTCCAAACAGGTGTAAGCAGGGTGGTGATCAGCACAATCCCCGGGACCACCACCGAAGGATCCGCCTGATTTTTTGGTAAGAGCGGCCCCGCCAACCAGCGGCTGAGCTCAATCGTCTTTAACGTCACCCACGGGAGCCGTGTGCCAAAGTCATTAAAAATCTCGACGAACTTTGGAACAATGATGAGCATGATGAACACAAGCGCGGCCGGGATGAGCAGCAGCGTCATGAACGGATGCGTCTGCATGTCGCGGTGCGGGATGTTGACTTCTTCAATCGCGTCGAGTTCCTGATCACACAACCGATCAAGGGTGGGACGCAGCGTTCCATGCACCAGTGCGGAGTGCAGCAGTGCGCGTTGACGATCGTCCACAAGGCGCGGGTCGACGGCCCGGTCAAGTGGGACGCCCTCATCGAGCGCATCGGCCGTTTGGCGGAGCGACTTGCTCAAGCGTCCCTGCTCGCTGTCGGCGGCGGCGCGGACGACCTGGTGGAGCGGCTTGCCGCAAGCGACGGCCTGCCGGAAGTAGCCAAGCGCGGTGAGGCCTAGCATGCGCCTGCGGACACGTTCGCGCTCGATCCCCGACATGATCACCACGGGTAAGAAGAGCCAGCCCGCCGGCGTGATGACAAACAGGAACTTGACCGTAACAAGCAAACCATGGAACAGCCAGCAGACGCACGCCAGCGTCCAGCCGATCAGTCTGCCAAGTTGAAATGCGACGCGATTCATCGTGTTGATTGGCTTTACATCAGCGAGGACATCATCTTGACCAGGGGCAGAAACATCGCCAGCACGACAAAGCCCACGAGGATGCCGGTGAACGTGAGCAGCACGACCGGCAGTGTGTGGTTGATCGTGCTGATGCGTTCGATGACTTGCCGGCGGTAGAGCTCGCTGAGGGTGCTGAGCATGTTGGCGAGTGCTTGTGCGTCCGGGCCGGTCTGGATGCTGGCGGTGATGGAATCGGTGAGGACGTGCAGCTTGGGCCGGTGGTCGCGCGGGCTGCCCGCTTCGATG
>DAIOEG010000022.1:0-4739 GCA_036746415.1 Phycisphaera sp.
GGGCAGCGCGATGACGGCCTGCAGCTCGTCGCGCATCTGCCGTGCGGCATCGGCGACGTGCTGCTGCCACTCGCCGTCCTTGTCCTCCCACGCGTAGATGACCGACCGGCTGGCGGTGATGACCGCGCCTTGGCCCTTGTCGTCGAAGCACGCCTTCACGTCCGCAGCCGAGCCGCCCTGCGCGCCGTAGCCGGGCACGAGGAACAGTTGCTCGGGCATCCGCTTGCGTAGCGCCCCGGCCTCGCCCGCCTTGGTCGCTCCCACCACCGCGCCCACCAAGCTGAACCCCGACGCACCCACGCTGGATCGGCCAAGCGTTGCCGTCATGTCGGCCACGGCCTCGCCCACCGTTCGGCCGTCCGCCAGCGCGAGGGTCTGCAGCGCGTCGCTCCCGGGGTTGCTCGTCCGCACCAGCACAAACAAGCCCCGGCCGACCCGGCACGCCGCCTCGACGAACGGCCCCAGCGCGTCGTCGCCCAGGTACGGGCTCACCGTCAACGCGTCGCCCCCCAGGTCGCCTTCGAGCAGGCCCGCCGCGTAGTGCGCCGCGCTAATCCCGATGTCACCCCGCTTGCCGTCCGCGATCACCGGCAGGCCCGCGCCACGCGCCGCTGCCACCACCCGGCCATACGCCCCCCAGCCCACCGTGCCGTACCGCTCAAAGCACGCCAGCTGCGGCTTCACGCACGCCGCCACCCCCGCGACCGCTTCGATCAAGCCCACACAAAAACGCTCGATGCCCTCCGCTCCGCCGTACTTGCTCAAGCCCGCGGGCAAGCGCTCCGCCACCGGGTCCAGCCCCACACACACCGGCCCACGCTCCGCCGACCGCGCACACAACCAATCCGCAAAGTGCTCACCCATCCGCAACAAGCTAGCACAACAACACCCAACCAAGCGATCCGCACCCATGGCTTACACTCAACGCATGCGACTGATCTTCCTCGGATCCGGTGCGTTTGGCCTGCCCACCCTCCGCGCGCTCCACGCCCGGCACACGCTCCTGGCCGTCCTCAGCCAGCCCGACAAGCCCGCCGGCCGAAAGCAACAACTCACCCCCACGCCCATCGCCGAATGGGCCCAGCAGCAACAGCTCCCCGTCTTCAAATACCCCGATGTGAACACGCCCGACGCCGTCGCCCACGTCGCCTCCCTCGAGCCCGACGCGTCCATCATCATCGCGTTTGGACAGAAACTCGGCGAGCCGCTCCTCGCCGCCCTGGGTCCGCTCGCCGTCAACCTCCACGCCTCGCTCCTGCCCGCTTACCGGGGCGCCGCGCCCATCCAACGCGCCATGATGGACGCCAACACACACACCGGCGTCTGCGTCATCGGTCTCGCGCAACGCATGGACGCCGGCCCCGTCTACCACTCCACCCACACACCCATCCAACCATACGAAACCGCTGGCGAACTCCACGACCGACTCGCCCTCCTCGGCCCACACCTCATCCAGCAAACGCTCCGACAACTCCAAACCGGCACCCTCCAACCCTTCACGCAAGACCAGAGCCGAGTCACCCTCGCTAAAAAACTCCACAAGCACCACGGCACCACCGACTTCAACTTGCCCGCACACGCCGTCCGCTCGCTCATCCACGGCCTCACGCCCTGGCCCGGGTGCACCGTCCGATGGACAAGGCCCAACGCACCCGATCAAACCCTCATGATCCGACGCGTCAAAGACCACCCCAACACCACAGTCCCAACCAACACGCCGCCCGGCACCGTCCTCCACGCGCAAGAGGGCCACGTCGCCACCGCGATGGGCACCGTCCAACTCCTCGAACTCCAAGCCCCCGGCGGGAAAACCCTGCCCTACCAGACCTTCCACAAAACCCGCGCGCTCCAAGCGGGCGATCAACTCCTAGCCGTTCCATAAAACCTCTCCGAAGCGCGGATGCCGTCAGCGCCCTCTTTCCCCCGCGCCCCCAGCCCGCACAAACCCAACCTCTCACTCGCAACTCACCGAGCCGTGCTTCACATCGCCTGCATCCCGCGACTCTTGCGTTAGACTGGGTTGTGAGGACGCATCTCTCGGGCAGGAGGCACGGAGACACCGGAGCAACGCCATGCCCCGCGCGGTGCGTCTGACCTCACGTTAAGCGCGCAAGCTTCGTCATGATCGACCCCAAAGCATCCCGACGCCCGAGCACCAGCCAGCAGGCCAAGCACTCGTTCATGCGCTGCGTCTGGGCTGGCCCGACCTTGATCGTCGCCGCCGTCGTCGCTTCGATCCTGTCCAGCCCCGTCCGCGAGATCGTGCACAACCCGCAGCTGCCCAACGACCTGTTTGCGCAGTCGATCCTGCTGTCGTTCAACTACTCGATGTACCTGCTGACGTTCATCGTCCCAAGCGCGCTGGCCGCCGCGGGCCTGGGCGTTCCGATCCTGGGTTATATGCGGTACGCCGACTTCGCCCAGCAGCCCAAGGTCGCCTACGCCGACGGCGTCAAGGTGTTCCCCGTCCAACGCGCCGGCATGATCGTCGCCGCCGAGACCGTCGCACTGCTCCTGGTCTGCTCCCTCGCCTTCATCTGGGCCAACCCCGCCGACTCCCGCAACGCCGGCATCGACGAGCCCGAACTCATCATGCGCGACAAGCCCGGCGAGGGTTGGTACTAAAACGGTGTTTCGCAGCCCCCCTCCCGCCGGGAGGGGTGCCCTGCGCTTCGCGGGGTGGGGCGGGGGCAACTCCGGAACCTCGTGTGTTTCAAGCACCTGATCCGCAGCCCCACGCCCGCTCACAGCCGCCGCATGTGAAACCCGCCGTCCACGTTCACCACCTCGCCCGTGCTGAATGCAAACGCCCCGGACGCCAGCGCCACCACCGCCCTCGCCACGTCCGCGCCCTCACCCCACCGACGCACCGGCGTCAGCCCCGGGCGGTCCTCCAGGATCAGCTTGTCGTACTTGCGTTTCACAGCGTCCGAGCCGGTCATGTCCGTCGCGATCACCCCCGGCCGGACCTCGTACACCCGCACGCCCTCCTCCGCCAACCGGTCCGCGAACAACGCCGTCATCATCCCCATCCCTGCCTTCGACAGGCAGTAGTCGCCCCGGTTCACGCTCGCCGTGTACGCGCTGATCGACCCGATGTTGATGATGCAACACCCCCGCGCAAGCCGATCGTCCGCCGACCCGCTCGACACCATCGACCTCGCCACCGCCTGCGTCAGAAAATACGGCCCCTTCAGGTTCGTCCCCATCACAAAATCGTAAGACTCCTCCGTCGCTTCAAGTATGTCCGCACGCACCCTCGGCCCGACCCCCGCGTTGTTCACCAGCACATCGATCGCACCAAACGACGACAACGTCTCCGCGATCAACCGCTCCCGATCCGTCGCGACCGCCACGTCCCCCTGCACCGCCAATGCCTCACCCCCCGACGCGCGCACCGCAGCCACCACCTCTTCCGCCGCCCCCCGACTGCTCGCATAATTCACCACCACCCGCGCCCCCGTCGCCCCCAAATGCTCCGCAATGCTCCGCCCAATCCCCCGGCTACCACCCGTCACCAACATCACCTTTGATTGCAACACAAAAACCTCCTTCAATGAAAAGCAATCACTCCCACCACGCCGACGCTGAGCCGGTCCCCCGGCGAAGCGTCTGGCCCTCCCAACCCTCAAACAAAAAACACCGGATACCCCTGCTTCACCCCCCCGCGCCCCATCCGCGCCACCAGATGCGCAAGCTCCAGTAGGTGATAGTCGCCCCACATGCTCGACTCGCCGCACGGCACGGACCGACCCGCCGGCACATGGTCCCAACCGTTGGGCCGGTGATACACCGAGTGCAACAACAACCCCTCGTGCCCCGCGTCCACCGACAAGTACGGCTCGCCAAACAGCGTCTCCGTCAGCGTCAACCCCGCACGCAGATAACGACCGCCTTTCACACCGCCCACGTGATTGCCCAGACGGATCAACCCCTGCGCCGCGATCGCCGCCGCCGAGCTGTCCACCGGCTCGTGCTCATTGAAAGGGTCAGCCGCACGTGCTCGCCAATCGCCCAGCCGATGCAGCCCCGGCGCACCGTCGTCCCAATACGGCACACCATCGAGCGCACTCGCCTCGCTCAGGTAATGCTCGCACGTCGCCTCCGCCGCCGACCGGTACACCTTCATCACCGACGCCTTGCTCAACCCCACGCTCTCCTTGAACCGCGCCGCATCGATGTTCTCGAAAAACTCCAGCTCCTCCGCATACCCGCACATCGCCCACGCCAACCCGCGCGTCCAAGTGCTGAACGGCGAGTAGCCCTGCTGCGTCGATCGACACCGAAACGCCCCATCGTTCTGATTGAACACGCCCTCGTGAGCCGTCCGCCCCCGCACGTCATATGCGTGCCCCGAATCCCCATGAAACACAAGAAAACGGTTCGTCGTCAGCCCGTGCAACACCGACCGCTTCAAGAGGTCCGCCCTGCGATCGCCCTCGTGCATGAGCGCATGGCCGAGCTGCCACGCGACGCCCATGATCCGGATCGTCCGCATCGTGTCGATGAACAACGACTGTGGCCCGTTGAACGAATAGACATACCCAAGGGCGGGGCTCATCGCCGTCGTCGCGTCGCTGTACGACGCTCCCACACCCCGCCAACGCGCCGCCTGCACCGCGCCCGACGCCGCGATCGCGTTCTCGTACACCGTCCGCTCCCACGCATCGCCCGACAGCCGGTTCTCCCGGAACAAGCGCAGCAGGTTGCCGTACGTCGAGAGGTTGTTGAAGCCGTGG
>DAIOEG010000022.1:4749-14603 GCA_036746415.1 Phycisphaera sp.
GGTCGTGCACGCCCGTGTGCGTCACGTGTGGCAGCATCCGCTCCAGCGTGCGACGCCGGCCCAACTCGATCAGCTTGTCGTCCCCCAGCGCATCGCCCGCCAGGATCATGCACCCGTATTGAAACCCCTGCGTCCACTCCGTCCACCCCCGCGTCGAGTAACGCCCCGCCACCGTACACACCGGCGTGCCACGCCCCGCGTCCCACGACTTATCCAAACGCCTCGCCTTGCGAGCCGCCAACGCAAACACCGCGTCCGCCTTGCCTACCAAGCCCCGGGCCGTCACGTTGGGATCGATCTTCATGCCCAACATCCTAACCCCTGCCCCCGCACCGCACCCAGCCCCTTGAAGACAACCGATGTCCGTTTTTGTTATTTTGGATCACCATGGCCCCAGACGCGCTGGCACACCGACGCGCCCCGACATCGGACCTGTCCTCACCCGACGCCGCCCGACGCTCGCTCTGCGCCGCCGTCTTTCAGAACCCCGCCTGCATCCAAGGCGCTCGCCACCACCACATCCACCACCTCTTCTCCATCGCCAACCACACGCACCACGACCTGCTCCAGCTCGACCTACTCATCGGCTGCACCGGCGAGGCCCGCGCCAACGGCATCTCCACGCCCCTTTCAGGACTCACCCTCCTCATGACCCGGCCGGGCATCGAGCACGGGTACCGACTCACCCCCGACCCCGCACACCGCCAACACCACGTCCTGCACGTCAAAGCACGCGTCGACCAGCCCTGGCAGAACCACGCCCTCCCGCTCCCGCTGCCCGCGCTGCTCACGGGCCTGCCGATCCTGCCCGCGCTCATCGAGCCGATGACCGACTTCATCGACCGCTGGAACCCGCATAATATTGTGTTTTCAGCACTCGCCGCCTTTGCCGAGGCCCTCGCACGTTGGCCCCGACACGCCGGCGACCGCGCTGCGTCACCCGCCATCTCACCCGCTCAGGCACGCGCCGCCATCAATACCGTCCCCCTCGTCACCGACCGCGTCCGAGATGCACTCGCCGCGTTCGCCGACCGCGCCCACCACCCGCCAACCCTCGAAGACCTCGCACGCCACGCCAAGCTCTCGCCCAGACACTTTGCCCGCGTCTTCAAAGACGAGTTCGCACGCACGCCCCACGACTACCTCGCCGCGCAACGGCTGGACGCCGCCAAGGCGCTGCTCCTGCACGGGCAACACCCCGTCAGCGACATCGCCCATCAACTCGGCTTCGGCTCGCCCGCCGCCTTCTCCCGCTGGTTCGCACGCCTCGCCGGCCAAACCGCCCGCGACTTCCGTAAAGACGCCTCGGTGTTCTAACCGCCCCGTCTCGCCAGCCCGTGCACCACCTCAAATGTCCTGTTGCGCTAATCACTTGTCCTGTTCCGCTTCCGCCATCCACACAACCACGCGCTACATTATGAGTGACTCATTGAACCGCAACACCCCCACCCCTCCCAAGAGCACACATACATGGCCACGCAACGCATCGGCATCGTCATGAACGGCGTCACGGGACGCATGGGCACCAATCAGCACTTGGTCCGCTCCATCCTCGCCATCATGAAACAGGGCGGCGTCCACATCAGCCCCGACCTCTCACTGATGCCCGACCCCATCCTCGCCGGCCGGAGCGAGAACAAGCTCAAAGCACTCGCCGAGACCCTCGGCCCGCAGACCATCGGCAAGCCCCTGCGATACACCACCGATGTCCAAGGCGCGATCGAAGGCAAACACGGCGACGACGAAGTCTTCTTCGACGCCTCGGGCACGCTCCAACGCGCCGGCTTCATCGAGCAAGCCGCCGCCTCCAAGGCGATCAAAGCCATCTACTGCGAAAAGCCCACCGCGACCGTCACGCAGGAAGCCGTGCGACTCGCCAAGCTCGTCGAACAAGCAGGCAAGAAGAACGGCGTCGTCCAGGACAAGCTCTGGCTCCCGGGCTTCCGCAAGCTGGCCATGCTCAAAGAGCTTGGCTTCTTCGGCGAGATCCTCAGCGTCCGCGGCGAGTTTGGCTACTGGGTCTTCACGGGCATGGACCTCGACCAGCCGGCCCAGCGACCCTCCTGGAACTACCGCGCGCAGGACGGCGGGGGCATCATGATCGACATGTTCTGCCACTGGCAGTATGTCCTCACCAACCTCTTTGGCCCGATCCAGTCCCTCGTCGCGCACGGCAACGTCGATATCAACAAGCGACGCGACGAGGCCGGCAACGTCTACAACGCCACCGCAGACGACTCGGCCTACGCGATGTTCCTCCTCGAGAACGGCACGATGTGCCAGTTCAACTCCTCGTGGTGCACACGCGTTCGGCGAGACGACCTGCTGACCGTGCAGGTCGACGGGACGAAGGGCTCGGCCGTCGCGGGCCTTCGCGAGGTCTATGTGCAGTCCGCCGCCGAGACGCCCAAGCCCGTGTGGAACCCCGACATCCCCCAGCCGATCAACTTTTTTGAGGGCTGGCAGCAGGTGCCCAACAACATCACCTACGACAACGCGTTCAAGATCCAGTGGGAGCTGTTCCTCCGGCACGTGGCACTCGACGAGCCGTTCCGGTGGTCGCTGATGGAGGGTGCCAAAGGCGTGCAACTCGCCGAGCTTGGCATGCAGAGCTGGACGCAGCGCCAATGGGTCGATGTGCCCGCGATGTAAGACCGTGTGATGGACCGTCTCCTGTTGCAAGGATCAGCATGTTGCCCCTCACAAGCGCAGCCGTTCACACGATGACCAACAAGCCCTGGTCGCTGGCGCGGTGCTGCTCGGCCTACAGCGCCGCGGGGTTTGGCGGCGTGTCGATCTGGCGTAACGTGGTCGCGCGGGAAGAAGGCGGCTGCGGGCTCGATGAAGCGGTGAAGATCGTGAAGGGCTCGGGGCTCTCGGTGCCCGCGTATGTGCGGGGCGGGTTTTTCACGGCGCGTGATGCGGCCGACCGTCAGAAGGCCATCGACCACAACAAGGTCATGCTCGACGAGGCCGCGGCGCTTGGCGCAGCGATGGTGGTGCTGGTGGTGGGGGCGACGCCGGGCATCTCGCTAAATGAAGCGCGTCGGCAGGTGACGGACGGGATCGCGGCGTGTGTGGATCATGCCGAGCGTGTGGGTGTATCGCTGGCGATCGAGCCGCTTCACCCGATGTATGCCGGCGACAAGAGCTGCATCAACCGGCTCACCGAGGCGCGGCAGGTGTGCGAGGCGGTTGGTCATGGGCGTGTGGGCGTGGCGCTGGATGTGTATCACGTGTGGTGGGACCCGCAGTTGGAGGAAGAGATCACGCTGCTCGGGCGAGCGGGCTTGCTCATGGGGTACCACGTCTGCGACTGGCGCGTGCCGACGCGCGACCTGCTCACCGATCGGGGGCTGATGGGCGACGGCTGCATCGACATCCGAAGCATCACCCACCGTGTTCAGGCGGCAGGGTTTACCGGCTTCGCGGAGGTCGAGGTCTTCTCCACCGAGTATTGGGCGATGGATCAGGACGCCTATGTGAATCGCATCGCAGATCGCTACGTGTCGCACGTGTGAGGACGCAAAATGCAACGGAAGCCCACGCTGCGAAGCTGCGTGGGGTGAAGCCGTGCTGAATCGGACCATGTCAAAATTGGAAAGGACGGTTCAAACGCTCTTGTTCTGGATCACGGTCACCGCGGTTCCAACCCCACGCAGCTGCGCAGCGTGGGCTTCCTCTCGATGGGGATCATTCAGCGCAGTGCTATAGAAAGATTTTCGATCAACGGTGAAGAGTGTTCGTGGCATGGAAAGTGTGCAACCACTCGCGCAGCGTGTCGGCGTCGCGCAGCAGTTGATCGGTGCTGTCGCCCCGGACGAATTCGAGCATGCAGCAGCGCGGGCGGGAGGGATCGCGGGCCTCGGTGAGATAGCGATGCCAATCACCGCTGCCGTCGGCAAGCGGGTGTTTGTCGTTCCAGCCGCCCTTGCCCCAGTGGAAGACGTGCAGGTGTGAGAGGTGTGGCTTGACGGCTTTCAGCGTCGAGAGCGCGAAGTCGGCATCTCGGCCGTTGGTGGTCTGCCAGAGCGTGGTGAGGTTGGGGCGATGGACGGCGCGGATCAGTGCGAGGCAGGAGTCGGCGTCGTCCGTCAACGTGCCAGCGTGGTACTCGAGCGTGATCCCGATGTGGTGTGGCGCGGCGAGGTCGCAGATGCGCTGCAGGTCGTCTTCGATGGCGCGGCGTTCCTCGGCGGTGGTGTCGCTGCTGGACTTGGTGCCGGCCCAAACGCGGATGAGCGGTGTACCGAGCACGACGGCGGAGCGGAGCACCTCGTCGAAGCGCGGGCCTGCGGCTTGGCTGTGGGCGAGCTTGTAGTACGAGCCGTAGGTCGGCATGTGAAGGCCCGCATCACGGCAGAGCTTGGCGACCAGCTCCGCAGCGCGCTCGTCGCCGTGCGGCACGTGGACATCACCGCCCCACTCGATCGCTCCCAGCTTTGCATCGAGCACGAGCTCGATGATCTGCTGGGGCGACAGCAATCGGAAGGTGATGGAGACGAGGCCGGGCTGGAAGGGATCGATTGACATCATTTTCTGCAAGACAGGTTGCCGCAGATCATCCCCACGCAGCTTCGCAGCGAGGGCTTGCGGGGTTTATCGATCGACGCGGGCGGAGCCGCCTTTGACGAGCTTTTCGACTTCCTTGAGCCGGGCCATGCTGGTGTCGCCCGGGGTGGTCATGGCGAGCGCGCCGTGGGCGGCGCCGTATTCGACGGCCTTGGCTGCGTCGTTGAAGGTCATGAAGCCGTAGGCCAGCCCGCTGGCGAAGCTGTCTCCGCCGCCGACGCGGTCCATGACCTCGAGGTTCTCGCGCAGCGTTGCCTCGTGGAACTTGCCGTCGTGCCAGCACAGCGCGCCCCAGTCGTTGAGCGTCGCGCTCTTGACGGTGCGGAGCGTGGTGGCGGTGGCTTTGACGGTGGGGAACTCGCGGATGGCTTGTTCGATCATCGCCTTGTAGCCCTCGATGGGCAGCGATGTGAGGTGATGGTCGGCCCCCTTGACCTCGAGCCCGAGGCACGCGGTGAAGTCTTCCTCGTTGCCGATGAGGATGTCGATGTCGGGCACGAGGGCGCGGTTGACTTCCTGGCACCGCTTGAGGCCGCCGAAGGACTTCCAGAGTGACGGCCGGTAGTTGAGGTCGTAGCTGGTGATGGTGCCGTGCTTGCGGGCACAGCGGAGCGCCTCGGCCACGACGAGCGGCGTGGTGTCGGAGAGCGAGGCGTAGATGCCGCCGGTGTGGAACCAGCGGACGCCGCGCTTGCCGAAGAGGTCGTCCCAGTGGATCGTGTTTGGCTTGATTTGTGAAGCGGCGGAGTGGCCGCGGTCGGAGCAACCGACGGCCCCGCGCACGCCGTAGCCACGCTCGGTGAAGTTCAGGCCGTTGCGTGCGTGTCGCCCGATGCCGTCATCGGCTGCCCACTGGACCATGGACATGTCGACGCCGCCCTGGAGGATGAGGTCTTCGAGCAGGCGGCCCACGGGGTTATCGACGAACGCGGAGACGAGGCCGGCGCGCATGCCGAAGCAGCGTCGCAGGCCGCGGGCGACGTTGTACTCGCCGCCGCCTTCCCAGCATCGGAAGGATCTTGCGGTGTGGATGCGCGTCTCGCCGGGGTCGAGCCGGAGCATGACTTCACCGAGCGAAACAACGTCGAACTGACATGCGTGGGCGGGTTTGATGTGGAGCATGGTGGGCGGGGGCGTGGTGGGTGTGGGCGCCAGACGCTTCGCGGACTCTGCGTCGGCGTTGATGTTGTTGTGGTTGGTGCGTGATGATTTCTCAGCTGTACGGCGTGATGCAGTTTAAAGTCGAGCCATGGTTGATGGGTGTTCCTGATGGGACAAGCGTTGTGTTCAGATGTCCTGAAATGTGAAGTGCGTTGTGTTCAGAAGGGGATGTCATCGAGGTCTCTTCGTCGGTGTTCTTCGAAGACGGGCGCGAGTTGCTGGAGGAGCAGGCGTGCGGTGAGTCCTGTTGGGCCGTGCTTTCGGTGCCAGCGTTCGCCGGCCCGTCCGTGGAGGTAGGTGGCGAGCTTGGCGGCGTCGAAAGCGGGCATGCCTTGTGCGATGAGCGCGGCGAGGATGCCGGTGAGGACGTCGCCGGAGCCGGGGGTGGCGAGGGCGACCGAGCCGGTGGAGTTGGTGTAGTCGTTGTCTTTGGCGTTGGAGACGGTGGTGCGGTGTCCTTTGAGGACGATGGTGCAGTGGTGGTGCTGGGTGGCGAGTGCGTGGAGCGCGTCGGTGGAGATGGCGGGTTCGAGCGGGTGTGTGATACCGATGCTCTGGGCGAGTCGTTTGAACTCCCCGGGGTGCGGTGTGAGGACGATGTCGTGCGGGTTTGGGACGCGTGGGATGGGGCGTGCGGAGCGTGCGAGGGCGTTGAGGCCGTCGGCGTCGAGGACGAGTTTTCGTCCCTCAGCGAGCAGGGCGCGGACCCACTCGACGCGGTCGGGGGACTGGCCCCATCCGGGGCCGACGGCCCAGACGGCACTGGGCCCCGCGGCGCGCAGCGCAGCCATGCGTTCGCCCACGCTGTGTTCCATGACGATGCCGGTGGCGCAGGGCTCGATGGCGAGCGCGGTGGGCAGGGTGTCGCGTTCGGTGGCGATCTTGACGAGTCCCGCGCCGCTGCGGAGCGCGGCCGTGGCGCACAGCGCGGGGGCCCCGGGCATGGTGAAGCACCCGCCGATGACGATGACGGTGCCGAAGGTGCCTTTGTGGCCGTCGGCGGGTCGTTCGGGCAGCGCGGGGACGCGCTTGGAGGCGTCGTCGTGGCCGGTGCTGAAGGGCTGCGGCGGCTGGGACGGGCCTTGGTGTGGCGTGGTTCCTTCGTGGTCGGAGGATCGGAACAGGGGGTGCCTCCTTGATGTGTTGTGGGTGTTTGGGGGGGGAGGGAGCCAGACGCTTCGCTCGCGGACTCGCTCAGCGTCGGCGTGTGTGAAGAAGGAGTTGATGTTGGTTTAGGGGTGGTGGTGTTCGGGGAGCGCGTTGATTCGGCAAGCGGCGTAGGCGGCGCCGAAGCCGTTGTCGATGTTGACGACGGTGAGACCCGATGCGCAGGAGTTGAGCATGCCAAGCAGCGCGGTGAAGCCGTGCAGGTGCGAGCCGTAGCCGACGCTGGTGGGCACGCCGATGAGCGGGCGGTCGAGGAGGCCACCCAGGACGCTGGGCAGCGCGGCCTCCATGCCAGCGACGACGATGACGACCCGGCCCGCGCGGATCTGGTCGATGCGTGCGAGCAGCCGGTGCAGGCCGGCGACGCCGACGTCGGCGATGAGGTCCACGGCGTGTCCCAGCGCCTTGCAGGTCAGCGCCGCTTCGTGGGCGACGGGCAGGTCGCTGGTGCCCGCGGTGACAATGGGGATGGGGTGCGTGCAGACGGTGGCGGGCGTGCCCAGGAGCAGCGCGCCGGTGCTGGGTGCGGACTCGACGGGGAGCTGTTTCGACCGGGCGTGTTGCTCGACGGCGTCGAAGACGTCTGGCCGGCAACGGGTGATCAGGACGCTGGGTCGGCGGGTGAGGACGGCGTCGGCGATGGCGGTGATCTGGTCAGCGGACTTGCCCGAGCCGTAGATCACCTCGCCGGCCCCGCAGCGGTTGGCGCGTTCCTGATCGACGACGGCAAAGCCCAGCGCGGTCGCGGCGTCGGCGTGCTGGTCGAGTAGTTGCTGACGCAGCAGGGCAGAGGCCTGGGCAACGCCCGTGGTGCCCGTGGCGACTGCGGATAAGAGTTGTTCGAGCGGGGTGCTCATCAGACCTCCGGGCCCAGCAACCGCGTGAGTCGGCTTGTCGGCCGACGCGGGGCGATCAGCAAGATTTTTTTTAGCGGTGCCAGCATTGTGGCACTCGTGCGTTGCCGGGCTTGGAGATGTTACTCGGCGATGTGGTTGCCGCCTTTTGGGGGGCGCAGCCGGGGGGGTATGGAGTGTGGGGTGGGGTCGGGGTCGGGGTCGGGGTGGCGGTGGGGACGACTTCCCCCCAACGGCAGGGCCGTGCATCGTTAGGTGCGCGGCCTTGTCGTTTTGTGTTTGCCACCCGGGGCGGCAGCGCTTCCGGGAGCGCCTCCGGGGGCGCTTCCGGGGGCGGGGGCGGGGGCGGGTGGCTGTCCGACTGCGGCGCAGCGTTTGGAGCAAAACTTGACGTGTTCCCAGTCGCGTTCCCACTTTTTGCGCCAGGTGAAGGGGCGGGCACACACGGCGCAGAGTTTGTATGGCAGCGCCTTTTGCCGATCGTTGGGCATGACCGAGCGTAGGCGTGGGCTTGTGTCAAAGCCCGGTTTGGCGAGTGTCCGCGTTTACTGGCCGGCGGGCGTGAGGGCGTCGATCTTGGTGACGGTGATGAGGGTGGCGTTGAGGGTTGGGTCGAATTGGCGTTGGCCGACGACGCCGACGATGCCGCCCAGGTGGGGCGTGAGGTCGAGGCCCGCGACGGGTCGGACGTAAGCGATGGTGCCACGGGTGTTGGGGTCCACGACGCGGAACATCTGGGGCGTGCGTGAGCCGGTGAACACGGTCGATGCCGCGAGGGTGCCGACGGCGGCGTAACCCTTGCTGGGGTCGGGGGGCAGCTCGATGTCGGCCGGGTCGTACTCGGGCAGCGAGTTGCGCAGCTTGGCGATGCGCTGGATCGTCGCGGCGACATCCGCATTGCGTGCGAGCACGGCAAGACGCTGCTCGATCAGGCGCTGGTCGATCGCGGGCAAATCGGGGGTCTGGCCAGCGGTCTCGTAGGCCGATCGCATCTGAACGATCGGCTGCTCGTCCACGGGCAGGTCAAAGAGCGGGAGGTTCTGCTGCTCGACCCGGCGGAGGGCCTCGGACACCGCAGGCGTGTCGAGCGCAGGGGCCGAGGCGGTTGCATCGGCAGCAGCCCCATCGGCTGTCGTCCCGGGGGCGGGGGCGGGCGTGACGGAGATGGCGGAGTCCAGCGTGGGCTGGATGATGGCCAGTGCGGGGGGCGCGTCCTGCGCGGGCACGGTGCTCATCGCGTCTTCAAGCGCATCATCGACCTCGGCCACGGCTGCATCACGCGGCGAGGGCGGCGCGGTCACGGGGGCGTTGCCGTCCCAAGCAACATCATCAGCCACCGGGTCGGCCGGCGCTGCGGGGGCAACCGGCGCGGCCGCGGTCACCGTGGGCGTCGGCGGCGCGGGGGCAGGTTCCGGAGTCGGCGCGGGCACCACGGCGGGGACCATGCCACCATCGGTGCTGGGCGCAGGCGTCGGCGTCGGCACGGGCGCAACAGCGGGGGCGGGCTCACTTCCGGGGGCCGGCGAGACGGTGTTGGGCGGGAGGAAGACGTAGGCGTCTTGCGGGGGCTTGATCTGGTACCAGCGGTCGACCTCGCCGGTGATCTGGACGCGGTCGCCTTTGCTGAGCGACTTGTGCGTGCGGAAGCTCTTGTCGGGGCCTTTGGTGGGGTCTGCGACATTGACATCGACGCGGTCGGTGTTGGCCACGCCGACCTCGCCGTTGCCTTCGCGGTCGATGTCTTTCTTCAGCACAAAGCTGCTGACGCCGGCGGGGGCTTCGATCTTGTACCAGTTGAAGAACTCATCGACGACGACGACGCGCTCGCCGGCTCGCAGCTCGCCCACGGCGTAATACGCCCGGCCAGCGCCGCTGCGCACCTCGACACGCTCGACGGACACCTGCCCGATGTACGGCACCGCCGGCTGCGCCATCGACGATGACGACACCCCGAGCACCACACCGATCAATCCAACAAGCCCGCTCATACGCATCGTGATCTCCCTGATTTTGCACAACTACTCACGGTCCCGACGAACGGTATCGCTGCGTGCTCCAAGCGTCAACAAACACAACACGACCCGCACGTCGCAACGCTTC
>DAIOEG010000023.1:0-14527 GCA_036746415.1 Phycisphaera sp.
ATCGTGAGGACTCCCAAAAGCAGTGACAGGGTGATGGGTTGCATGGCGTTCTCGTAGAAGCATAGCGCGGCGGGTTTGTGGTAGCTCGCCAGCGCTTGCCGATGGCCAACGGGCAGGGTCCGTTTTTTATTCCCGTGTGACAAGAAAAATGTGGAGGGCACCATGATCTGGCTGACCGTTGCGCTGCTGATCGCGTCCAACCTGTTCATGACCGTCGCGTGGTACGGGCACCTGCGTCACAAGGAGACCGCGCTTTGGATGGTGATCCTCATCAGCTGGGGCATCGCGTTCTTCGAGTATTGCCTGCAGGTCCCCGCCAACCGCGTCGGGCACAACGCGGGCCTCTCGGCCGCGCAGCTCAAGACGATCCAGGAGGTCATCACGCTGGGCGTGTTCGTGCTCTTCGCGTGGTGGTACCTCAACGAAACGCCACGCTGGCACACCCTCGTGGGCTTCGGCTTCATCGGGCTTGGTGCGCTGTTCGTCTTCGCGCCGTGGGTGGAGAGGCGGTGAAGCCGGGGGAGAAGGTTGAACCGCAGAGGCGCGGAGGACGCGGAGGAGAGAGGAGATTTTTTTGCCGCAGATGAACGCGGATGGACGCAGATAGTGAGCAGACAAAATCAACTTTTCAGACATCCGACAAGGTTACTCAACAGATCAATTCAAATGCTCTCCACCTCTGATTGTTATCTGCGTGCATCCGCGTTCATCTGCGGCAAAAACTCTTCTCTTCCCTGCGTCCTCTGCGCCTCTGCGGTTCAACAATGCATCAAAGATCAACACACGAGCCGTACTCGGGGACGGTGACGTGGAGTTGGTGGGTGTTGCGGAGTTGGGTTGCGAGTGTGTGTGCGACGTCGTCTTCGCCGTGTGTGAGGAAGACGTTGCGGGGCTTGGGGTTGAGGGCGTCGATCCATCGGAGCAGGCCTGTGCGGTCGGCGTGGGCGGACAGGCCGGAGACTTGACGGATGTTGGCGCGGACGTCTTGCGTTCGGCCGAAGATGCGGACTTGAGGGTCACCTCGGACGATCTGGCCCCCGAGGGTGTCGGGGGACTGGTAGCCGACGAAGAGGATGGTGGACTCGGGCCTGCTGATGTTGTGCGCGAGGTGGTGCTTGATGCGTCCACCGGTGCACATGCCTGCGCCGGCGAGGATGACGGCGGTGCTGCGAACGGCGTTGATGGCCTTGCTCTGGGCGTGGCTGCGCGTGAGGTACAGGCCGGGGAAGTCGAGCGGGTGTTCACCCGCGTCGAGCAGGCCGCGCATCTGTTCATCAAGGAAGCTGCGGTGTCGGCTGAAGACCTCGGTGACGTTGATGGCCATTGGGCTGTCGAGGAACACGGGGACGCGTGGGATGCGTTTTGTGGTCTGCAGCAAGGAGAAATGAAACAACAGTTCCTGTGCGCGTTCGATGGCGAAGGTGGGGATGACGACGTTGCCGCGCCGTTCGTAGGCGTCGTTGACGATGTTGGCGAGGGCGTCGTCGATGCTGCCGTTGGTCTTGTGATCGCGGTCACCGTAGGTCGATTCCATGACGACGTGGTCGGCGGTGTCGATGAGCGAGGGGTCGGGGATGAGCGGCTTATTCCACTGGCCGATGTCGCCTGAGAAGAGGATGCGTTGGCGTCGGCCGGCGTCGGTGAGGTCGATGGTGATCATGGCGGAGCCGAGCACGTGGCCCGCGTCGTGGTAGCAAACCTCAAAGCCGGGGAACAAGCGGTGGCACGCGTTGAACGCCAGCGGCTTCAACATCGGCGTGACCTTCTTCGCGTCGTCTTCGGTGTAGAGCGGCGCGATGGGGTGCTTGCTTTGGCGCTGTTCACGCTGGTAGCGCTTCTTCTTGAAAGAGGCGTCTTCTTCCTGGATCCGGCCGCTGTCGCGCATCACGATGTCGGCTAGCTCGACCGTTGGAGCCGTACAGTAGATCGGTCCCTTGAAACCGCTGCGCACAAGCCGGGGCAGTCGGCCACAGTGGTCTAGGTGCGCGTGCGTGAGCAGGACCGCGTCAAGGGTGCGCGGATCGACAGGCAGCTCGTCCCAGTTTCGGCCCAGATGGCTGCGCTCTTGAAACAGGCCGCAGTCGATGAGCACGCGCTTGCCCATCGCTTCGAGGCAGTAGCACGAGCCGGTGACCTGACGATTCGCTCCGAGGAAGTGCAGCTTCATGCGGTGAGCGTAACCGGTCGGGCGATCAGGATGGGGTGAAGGGCTTGCCCTGCTGCAGTGAATCAGCGAGGCGCTGATAGACAAGGTGCAGTGTGGGCCTTGTCGGTTCTTCGCCGACGGCTTTGAGGATGCGTGTCGCCAGCGTGCCGTGGCGGGTGATGACGGCGAGTGGCGCGCGGGCCGGGTGGTCGGCGGGGAGGAGTCGCTCCGCGAGCGAGGCCCAGACTTCGCCGGCGGTGACGGACGTGCCGCCCATGCCCAGAGCACGCAGCAAGGGCGCGTAGCCGACCTCGGCCTGCTCACCTTGTCGCGTGGTGCGCATCAGCACGGCCGAGAGCGGGTCGGTGGGGAGTTGTCTGAGTTCGTCGATCGAGACGAACTGTTCCTCGACAACGGCGCGGATGGCGGCGGCGACCAGCGTGAGCACCGCGAGGTCGCAGGCGGGGCACTCTTGCAGGTCGAGGAGCCGGACCTCGATCGAGCCGCGCATGAAGCGAGCGATCGCGCCGCGCGCGTTGAGCCATTCGTGTTGGAGGACGCCTTCGGGGTCGAGCGGCGAGATGTCATGATAGATGCCCGCGAGCAGGCCGTGCTCGTAGACGCTGCGTGTGAACACCGGCTCGGGGACGATCTTGCCCGCGACCGACGGGACGCGCAGAGCGTTCTGGCTATACACATCGACACGGTTGTCGAGCAAGCCCGTGCGCTTGGCGTCCATCACCGGCGTGCTGGCCGCGAGCGCGGGCAACAACGGCAGGACCGCACGCACCGCCGCGTGCAGCTTGCCGAACTCTTCATCGTCGGCAAACGGCAGGTTCAGATGCGCGCTCTGCAGGTTCGACCAGCCGTGGCCCTTGCAGTTGAAGATGCGGTCGAACGCCTGATAGATCGGCCCGCACTCGTGCGGCCACAGCTGTGTCTGCGTGAACGGGTCCATCCACGGGTGCATGCCCGTGGGCATGAGCCGTGCGTTCATCGGCGAAAGGATCTCGTTGATGCGCTGCACGTGGTCCTGGAAGTTCGGGGCCAGCGCATCGAGCGACGCCACCGGCTCGGCCGTCTTGATCTCCACGACGTGCAACGCAAGCTCGTTCGACCATGCCAGTAGTGATCCCTCGCCGTCCGGCTGCGCCTCGCCCTCCTCGCCGCCCACCGTATCCAGCAGCGCATCACACACCGGACGCACGTCCAGCGTGTCACGGTCCACGATCATGTACTCCAGCTCGACACCGAAGCCCTCGAACAGGCCAAGGTCGTATCGGTAGCCCCGCTGTTGCCCACCATCAATCTCTGGGTTCATCCTGCATTTTCCTGCCCCTTCGACACACAATTGTTCTCATGATGACTGCCGGCTGGAACGGCCATCACCACAAGCCCCATCCACATCACCCCACCAGCGTGACGACGCCATCAACGCCGCTGCTCTTCCAACCGTCGGAAGAAGTACCCCATCACCGCATCATACAACCCATCGCCGAGCACCTCATCCTCATAGCCCGCGTCTAACGACGGGTTGTCATTCACCTCGATCACCAACGGCTTGCCGTCGATCTCTTTCAAGTCGATCCCGTACAACCCGTTACCAATGAGGTCCGCTGCGCGCACCGCGGCTTTCACGATCGCAGGCGGGGCATACTCCACCGGCAGCGTGTCGATCTCGCCGTAGTCCACCTTGCCCTGGCCCTGATGCTTCACAATCTGCCAGTGCTTGCGGGCCATGTGATATCGGCACGCGTACAACGGCTGGCCATCCAGCACGCCGATCCGCCAGTCGAAGCTCGTCGGCGTGAACTCCTGCGCCAAAAGCAGGTCCGACTCCTCGAGCAGCACGGGCACCGCCTCTTCAAACGCTTCGCGTGTCTCGAACTTCTTGACGCCCACTGAAAACGAACTGTCCGGCAGCTTGATCACACACGGGAACCCGATCTGCTCGCCCACGATCGACACGGTGTCCTCGTTGAAGATCACGCTCTTGGGCGTCGGCACGCGGTGCCTCTGCAACAGCTCCGCGAGGAAGACCTTGTTGCAGCACCGCAGGATCGAAGCCGGGTCGTCCACGACCACAAGCCCCTCCGCCTCGGCCCTTCTTGCGAACCGGAACGTGTGGTTGTCCACCGCCGTCGTCTCACGGATGAACAACGCATCAAACTCGTTGATCCGCCCGTAATCGCTGCGCGCGATGCGTTCAGGCCGGATGCCGATGCGCTCGGCCGCTGCCTCGAAGTTGTCCAGCGCCTTGTCGTTGCTGCACGGCAGCTCGTCGTTCTCATCCACCAGCATCGCGAGGTCGTAGCGATACGTCGCCTTCCTACGCTTCGTCGGCAACGACCGTTCACAGTGCCGTTGCACCTGAGCCACCACAAAATCATGGTGACTATCCGGGATATCACGCGCACCGATGACGCGCAGCGAGTCCAGCTCCCACTCACCATCGTGCTTGAAACCAGCCCGCAGGAACGGCGCGGGGAACTGCGCGAAGATCGCCGAGCACAGCCGGTCGTACTTGCTCGTCATGTTGCGACCAAAGTAAATCGACAGCTCGAACGTCTCGCTCTTGATGGGCTTGAGCGACTGCTGGATCAGCTCGTCCAGCTCCTCCCCGGCCACACGCAGGACTGCGTCCAGCCGCAGGTCCGAGATCGTTTCGACGCTCGGCAGCACCCGGTGGCCACGCGCAGCCGCCAGCAGCGACACGTAATACCCGTTGCTCTGATGCCGAAAACTCCGACACAGGTTCAGCACCTTGGTCCCGCTCAGCTCCGCGAAGCTCGGCTGCGTCAGGTACGCATCCGCAGCCACCACGTGCACATCAGGCACGTGCAACGGCCACTTCGCAGGCGAGTCCACCACAATCAATCGTTCCACTCAGTCCTCCAACTCTTGAAACAACCCCTCACCCCTCGCTTCGCTTGGCTGCGACCCGTCGAGCTCACGCTCCACAGGCGGGTGAAGGATCAACAGGTTCGCATCGTAAGTCAGCACACCCAGCATGATCGACGCGACCAGCCGAGCAATCGGCACCTGATACAACTGACTCCGAAACCCCGGATTGTCACGCAATGGATCGGCGATCGTCGCCAGCCGCTTGCTCGGGTCATACCCGCAGATCACCACGAAGTGACCCTGCGGGTTCCCACGGATGTCATCATCTGCATCGTCCGGCCCCCACTCGCGCATCGATCGATACAGGTACGTCGAAGAAAGCCCACACAAAATCGGCCGGCCCCGACGCAACCACCCCACCAAGAGCCGCGTCGACAAGTCATCAAACCGGATCCGCCCGCCCAGCTCCAGGAAACGCAGGTACGCCGCCGTCGCCGTGATCAGCTTCGCGTCGAACGCGCCCTTGTACTCCACCTGTTTCTGCAACCGCTCCGCCAGGTCCGGCACCGCGGCATCTCCCACCCCCTGCTGATCCACAAACCACGTTGGGTCAAACACGTTCAGGTTGAACGTGAACAAGTCCGCCTGATACCCACGCCGAAGCGCGTGCTCCCCCAGCAACACCGCCAGCGTCCCGCCGCCCTGCACCGTCGGCACCTCGCCCACCAACTGGTCCAGCCGGATGGGGTCGTGAAAAAAACGATACACCGCCTGCAAACACGTCGGCCCGCACGTGTAATCATCCGGCTGCGCCAGCATCGACAACGCCAGCAACACCGGCTCGGGTTTATGGGGGGCAGGGGGTGGATTCGACATCAAAGCAACCCTCTCTTCGACCTAGCGAGGAGAACGCATCAGCGTAACCGACACAACCGTTCAACTCCGCACCCAATGCACCGTCACCCAGCGAACGATGATCAGGAGCTCATACTCGTGGCCGGTGGCGTTCACGCATTCACCTCGCGCTCCACCAACCTTCTCATCCGGACCCGCCCCAGTCCAGGAAGCGTGAGCAAGCAACCCGCCTCGTGTGTCACAACGATCGCATGAACCGGCCCTGATACGATGATCGCATGCGTGATGTCGAACAAAACGTGGTCCCGTTCGCGTCGCTTGCATGCAGACGGGATGTCTTCCGGCAGTGGTGGCCGTGTTTGCTGATTTTGGCGTGTGCGGGGTGTGTGATGTCGTTTGGACTGACGGAGCGCACGCATGGGCGGGTGATGGAGAACATCAGTGTGGGCAGTTCGCAGGAATCGTGGCTGCGATTTCACGGGCACGCGGCAGGCGGGTTTGAGCGGGAGGGTTTGAAGGGTTACACGCTGCCGAGTTTTAATGGGTTGCCCCGGGTGGTGAAGCCGCCGATGTTGGTGTGGGTACACGGGCTTGCGGTGTTGGGTGACACGCCGGAAACACTGGATTTTCACGGGTACCTGACGCGCGTGCGGTGGACGGCGGTGAGCATGGCGCTTCTCATGCTGTTTGCGACGTATTGGGCGGGGCTGTCACTGGGCGATCGGTGGCTGGCGGTCTTGGCGACGGTGATGGCGGGCTCGACGTGGTTCTTCGTGAAGATGGGGCAGACGGCGGCGTACGACATCCACCTCGCCGCGTGGGGCACGCTCGCAATCGCGGCGGCGCTGTCGGCGTTGCGCATCATCGAGCCGTGCGCGCAAGTCGTGGAAGCTTCCGCACCGCGTCAGACTTGGCGGCGGGCGTATGTGCCGGGGGTTGCAAGCACGTCCGGATCACGTGCACAAGAAGATGCATCATCGGTTGTGAAGCGTGGCCGCGCGGGGGTGTGGTTGCGTTGGTTGCTCGTGGTGTTCGCGGTGGTGATGGCGTACATGACCAAGGGGCCGCTCGCGCTTCTGATCGTGGCGGGGCCGGTGCTGGTGATGCTGGCGGTGTGGGGCGACCGTTGCTTGCTCGTGCGGGGTACGCTTGGCGTGTTGCTGGCATCGCTGGCGTCGCTCATGGTGTTTGGCGCATGGTTTCTTTATGCGCAAGACCAGGTGCCCGATCTTTCGGGGGTGCTTCAAAAGGAGTATGTGGCGGAACGGGCGACACCATCGCCTTGGTACTACTACATCGGGCTTCTAGGGCTGCTGCTGCCGTGGTCGCCATATCTGGTGGGCGGGTTGCTGCATCCGTGGCTGAATGCGCGGGGGGTCGATCGGCGGTTGCGGCTGTTGCCCTGGGCGTGGTTTGTGTTGATCTTGCTGGCGTTTTCATTGGCGGGCGCAAAGCAGCAGCGGTACATCCTGCCCATCGTGCCAGCCGCTTCGTTAATGATGGCGTGGGTCGCGCGTGACCTGGCGTGGCGGTGCGCACAAGGCCGACCTGATGCGGGCGCGTGGCTGTTGCAAAGACCCGTGTGGATGGGATTGATCGTGGCGTCGGCGGGTTTGCCGGTGTTGCTCTGCACGCAGGAATGGTGGGTGAGTCAAAGTTGGCTTCCGGGGCTGGTGACGCAGCCGATCGGGGTGGCGGTGGCCGTTGCGTGGGGCACGGCGATGATGGCGTGTGCGGTGTGCAGCGCGCTGCTGTTCGAACGCAAGAGGGGCCAGTGGGCGGTGGTGGTCGCGGGGATGTGGTGCGGCGTGTTCATCGGCGGGTATTACCACTGGTACGCACAGCACGAGCGCGCGACCGAGTTGGCGTGGTCCGGTGCCGCAAGAGTCGCGGAGGTCGTCGGCAACGCAGCACTGGTGGCGGTGCTGCCCGAACCCGCGACGCAGGAGACCATTGAAGATCAAGAAGAAATGATCGCGCTGCTGCGGCGCAGGATCACAACGGTTGACCCGCAAGACGTCGCGCAACGCGTCGCAACAGGCGAACGCGTGTTCGTGCTGACCGAACCGACCGAGCAAGCGGATGCATTGATGCAAGTGACAGGGCTGGTCGCGCTGGAAGACATCGTGGTGGACCACGTCACCACACGGCGATTGTGGGGCTTGACTCAATAAGAGCAGGAGAGTTCACCACGGAAGGCACAGAGGGCCACGGAGGGCAATGAGTGTGAGGTGTGTCGTGTTGATCCGCGCATGCCGCCGATTGTGTTGATGCTGAAGATGCATTTTGTTTGATGTCTCCGCGACATCGGCGTCATCTGCGTCATCTGCGGATCCATCTTCTGTCCTCTTACCGTGACCTCCGTGGCCCTCTGTGCCCTCCGTGGTACAGCGAAGCGCACCGTCACATTCACATGGCCTTGGCGAGCTGGCGGGTGGTTTTGAGGGTAGACCACCACTCCCAGCAGAGCAGAGCAGCGAGGGCGAGGAGCAGGAAGGTGGGGATGATTTTACGGTGGCGGAGGAAGGGAGAGAGGAAGGGGTCGATGTCGAGGTATTCGTAGGCGTTGACGAGCATGGCGATGAGGCCCAGGGCGATGAGGCCCAGGAAGTAGCGTCGCCAGAGTTGCTTGATGGCCTGCGCGGCTTGGGGTGCGTCGGCACGGGCGGCGAGGTTGTAGAGCGATCGCCAGGACCACATAAGTCCGATGATGGCCATGGCGTGCGACCCGCTGAAAAGCGTGTCGAAGAGCCGCCACTGCCCACCGCCCACGCCGTGTTGCCAGAGGCGCGAGGCGCCCCAGATGGCGGTGAGGACGGAGGCGGCGACGCCGAGCGTGGTGAGGCCGCGCGCGAGGATGCGCTGGGCCCATTCGCTTCTGCGTTCGGCCCGGCCGGGCTCTTTGGTGGTGAGTCGCCAGACCGCGATGGCGGAGACGATCAGCCCCGGGTAGATGAAGGGGAACGCGAGGGCGACGCTGATCCAAAGCAGCTTGGCGGAGGAGCGGATGCGTGCGAGCCAGTGCGCGTCGGAGGCGGCGAGGGGGACGCTGTTGACGGCGGCATCGATCGCCCGGCCACACTCGGGGCACGCCTCGCCGGGGCGACGCATACGCAGGTTGTAGTTGCACTGCGCACAAGCCACATCGACATCGATCCGTCCGTGTGCGTCGAGCCGGACGGGAGGCATCGGTGGGAACGCGTGAGACATGACAAGAGCGTATCACGCGTCGATGCGCAGCTGGCTTACACTCGCCGCATGAGCGTGAGCCCCGCGCAGTCTGAAGAGTCGCCCAGCCGAGGCGCTGCGGTGGCGATCGTGCGCACGCTGCAAGCGCAAGGGCACGTGGCGTATCTGGCGGGCGGATGCGTGCGTGACCGCATGCTCGGGCTGGTGCCCAAGGATCATGATGTCGCCACGGACGCGACACCCGAGCGGGTGCGACAGCTATTCCCGCGCAGCCAGGCGGTGGGCGCAGCGTTCGGCGTCGTGCTCGTCTACACGGGCAAGGGCGAGCATCTCATCGCAACGGAGGTGGCCACGTTCCGCAAAGACGCGGCGTACACCGATGGACGTCGGCCAGACGCGGTGACGTTCACAGATGCGCCGACAGATGCACAGCGGCGCGACTTCACGGTCAATGGGTTGTTTGAGCTGCCGGGGGGGGAGGGGCTGAGGGGCTTAGGGGATGAGGGACTGAGGGAAGAAGGGGAAAGAAGCAAAGACGCCATGCAATTGTCTCGCGATCACGCGCTTGGCTCTTCTGCTTCACTCAGCCCCTTAGCCCCTCAGCCCCTTGGCCCCTTGCTCCACCCCTTCCCCGACGGCTCGCTCGTGCTCGATTACGTTGGTGGTTTGCGGGACCTGGAGCTGCGGTTGCTGCGGGCGATTGGGGATCCCGATGAGCGGTTTGGCGAGGACTATCTGCGGATGCTGCGGGCGGTGCGATTTGCGGCTCGGCTGGGGTTTGCGATCGAGGACCGCACGGCCAAGGCGATCCGCAACGCAGCGCGGTATCTGGGGCAGATCAGCCGCGAGCGGATCGGGGCCGAGGTCATGGCGATGCTGACGGGGCCGACGCCGGCGCTGGCGGCTGCGCTCTTGCAGCGGCTGCGTCTGGACGGGCCCACGTTGAATGAAGAACACGTGGACGCTGCGCTGCCGACGCTCGAAGCGTTGCGCGGGACCATGTTGGACGTGGGATACGCCGCGCACCTGGCGTGCTGGATGCTCGACCGTCAGGGGCCAGATGCGGCGCTGCCGACGCTGGAGCGGTCGGTACAGCGATGGCGTAAGGCGCTGTCGCTGAGTAACGAGCACTCCGCGACACTGACGCGCATCCTGCAGCAGCGTGTGCTTGCGCACAGTTGGAGCGGTTCAAGCATCGCGCAGCGCAAGAGGTTGCTGGCGTCCACGGATTTTGATCAGACGCGTGCGGTGCTTGGTGCGCTGCGTGAAGCGCAGGAGATCGATGCGCAGGCCGAGGTTCTTGCGAACGACGGCATCGGCGTCGCGCCCGCCCCGCTGCTCACGGGCAACGACCTGATTGCGCACGGGCTGCACCCCGGCCCGCGTTTCAAGCAGCTTCTGGATGCGGTGTACGACGCTCAGCTGGAAGGCGCGGTGCGTGACACGCCGGGGGCGATTGCGTACGTGCTAGGGCTTGTGACGCGGTGAGCATGTCGTTGTGAGTCGATGTTTCCCCCGTGTTTTCCCTTGCAGCAGCGGTCGCAGCCGTTTACGCTTGCAGGATGACGCCAACGCCCCTTGCTGCCGGAACCTCGACAGGAACCGGACCCGCCAGCCCGTCAGGAAATGCCTCGGCTCACGTGGCGTCGGCTTCTTATGGGAGCGGGCCTTTGAACGCTTCAGGAGTTGCAGCCCCCTTGCGAGACACTTACCGACGCGTGATGGACCGCGTGGCCGAGGCCGCGCAGCGCTCCGGCCGACCGCCCGAGGCGGTGCACGTGGTCGCGGTCACCAAGTACGCGGCGATGGACCAGGTCCGACAGCTCGTCGAGCTCGGCCACGCCGACCTGGGCGAGAATCAGGTGCAGCAGCTCGCGCAGCGCGTCCCGCATATCGAGGAGTTCCTCGCTCGCAAACGCACACTCGGCCACGCCAGCTCCAAGACCCACGATGCGACCCCGCCGCAGGTCCGCTGGCACATGATCGGCAACCTCCAACGCAACAAGGTCAAGCAGTGCATCCCGCTGGTCAACCTCGTGCACTCGGTGGATACGCTCCGCATCGCCGATGAGCTGCACTCGTTCGGCGCACGCTACGACCGCACCGTGGACGTGCTGATGCAGGTCAACATCTCCGGGGAGTCGACCAAGTACGGCGTGTCCCCGCCGGCGGTGCTGCACCTGCTCGAACAACTCGACTCGATGATGCACCTGCGCGTGCGAGGCATCATGACCATCGCCCCGCACTACGAGAACCCCGAAGAAACGCGCAGCATCTTCTCGCGCTGCCGGGAACTGTTCGAAGAAGCCAAGACCTCCGGCGTCACGGGCGAACACTTCAACCTCTTGTCGATGGGCATGACCGAGGACTACGAAGTGGCGATCGAAGAAGGCAGCAACGTCGTCCGCATCGGCCGGGCGTTCTTCGGCGAGCCGCAGGGCTGAGCGCAAGCGACATGCTGGGCATGATTCGAAGTGGCTCTACGCAGTGAGCGGCCGCTGGGGCGGTGCTGGATCGAGCGGCGGTGGGTTGGCGCGGGCTTGGGCGTGCTGTGCTGGAGCGCGCCGGGGTGTGTCGCGATGTGGATCAGACGCGTGTCAGGGTGATGTCGTCGAGCCAGACGTCCGCGGCGCTCTGCCCCAAACCGAACTGGACCAGCGAGCCAGCTTGATTGGGCGTGAAGTCGAGCGAGAAGGTCTTGACGGACCTGGTGAGGTTGAACGTCTTGCCGGCGTAGTTGGTGTAGTTGCCGCTGTTTTGCTTGGTGTCGAGTCGGAGCGACCTGTTTGCGTCGGCCTTGGCTTTAAAGGTGACGCGGTATGTCTGGCCAGCCGCGAGGGTGACGGCTTGGCTGACCTGGATGGCGGAGATCGCTTTCCCGCCGTTGTTGATGCTGGCGCGCAGGGTGTGTCCGGTCATGCCTTGGGTGCTGGCGGTGGTGACGGTTGCTTGAGCGCCTTGTTGGGTGTTGTGGTAGGTGTTCCATCCGGTGGTGCCGTTGGTGAACTGACCGTTGGCGAGGAGGTTGGTGGCTCCCCCGGGGCTCCCGCCCGTGCCCCCGGTGCCGCCCGTGCCCCCGGAGCCGGCGTTCGTCATGGGCGACAGGGCCGATCCGGGGATGACTTCACTGGGGCTTGTGTTGGGCTGTCCTGGCTTGGCCCATGCAACGGCGAGGTTGTCACCGCCGTTAGCTTCTTTCATGAGTGCTTCGATGTAGTACCTGGTTCCTGCGGTGAGTGTTTTGGCGGCGCTTTTCTGTGTGCTGTACTTGTTCCATTGTTTGTTGTGGGTCCAGCCGGCGTGGTGTGCGATGCGGGTTTTGTTGGCGGGGTTTGCGTCGGTCGAGAGATAGAGCTCGACGTTGTCGTCACCGGCGATCCAGAAGGTGTACGAGCCGGTGGTTGGGGCGGTGATGTATCCACGGATGCGTTGTCCGTAGTTGTTAGCGATGTTGGTGGGCGCTTCGAATCGCGTGAGTGTGGAGGTGGCGGAAGGTGCTTTGGTCAGGGGGATGGATTTGACGCTTGAGCCGTTCACGTTGTTCCAGATATCGCGCGTGATGGACCCCGTGCCCGTCGGTGCCGTGCCCCCCCCGGTCCCGCCGCCTGAACCGCCGCCGTTGCTACCGCCGAAGCCCGCGGCCTTTTTGGCGGTGGCTTTGAGGCCGTAGGCGCTGTCGTTGATGATGAGGTTCCCGAAGGCGGTGAGGTCGGCGCTATTGTAAAGCCACTTGCCATCGACGAGCATGTCGAGCCGGGTGTCAGCATTTTCATTCCAGCTCCACGCGGTCCAGCCGACGCCCAGGTTGTGGGCGACTTCCATGATCTTGCGGGTGGTGTACGTGTTGCCGCTGCCGTCGTTGGCCTGCACGTCGCCGGCCTGTTCCCAGGTGAACTCGCCGATGAAGATGGGCAAGTTGAGGGTGTTCTTGATGTAGCTGAGCTGCTGCTGCACGTCGAACCGTGCCCAGTCTTCGTTGTAGTTGGTGCTGGTGGTGCCGGGGTTGTACCACTGCTTGTACATGTGGAGTGAGAAGAGGACATTCTTGTGTGGGTCGCTGTTGAGGACCTGCTGCCCTTTGTCTCGGATGAAGCGTGCGTCCTGCGCCCACATCCCCGAGTCGACCATGAGCAGCGAGTCGATGCCGGCGTTACGGATGCGTTGGATGGCGTTGGTGTACGCGTTGGCCCAGTAGTCTTTGGCGGAGGTGCTGCCGAAGGTCTTGTTGGTGTGGTGCGGGCCCCACTCGTTGGCGATATTGAGGATGATCTTGCCTTCATAAGGCTGGAGGTTCGCGGCGTCGGCGACCCAGGTGTCCACGATGGCGCTCAGAGCCGAGGCGTCTTCCACGCCGGTGGCGTTGTGAAACTCGAGGATGGGCACCATGCCTTCGGCGATGACGGCATCGATCGCGGCCTTGCGTTTGGCCCAGGTCTCGGAGCTCGACCACGTGTGCGTCGGGTCGTTGGTGAATACCAGCCGGACCGCGTTGGCACCGGTCTGGTCGAAGCTGCCGATCGCGGCAACGTTCTGCGTCTGGTTGCCCCAGTACATCGTGTGGTTGAAGCCCTTGATGATGAACTCCGCGCCGGCCGAGTCGTACACCTTGTTGCCCGTGACCGTAAACCCCGAGTAACCCGCGGGGCTGCTCGAAAGCAACACACGGGACTCGAGCATCTCCATGTGGCTCATGGAGTCGGACTCCCACGCACCATCACACGCAAACGCCAAGAAATTCAACCGTTTCATGAAGCTGCTCCAACCAAGGGACGGGACAAAAGGACAGAATGAAGGGACACAACCAAGCGAAATGGACGCCTCGGGCCTGAAGGGCCTCACGTCGATGTGCGGATAGCGTATCCCGACGGGCCTTTCGCCGGATTTGTAAAATCGTTGGGATCAATCGTTTTTCCGTGCTTCGAAAAAACGTTCAGGCAAGATGTCGCGGGGGTTGAGCGATGCGGGCGGGGGTCGTGCGTCAGCGGATGCCGAGGCGTTGGCGGATCATGTTGGCTCGGGCGATGCGGCGTTCGGCGGGGTCCATGTCTTTGCCGGCGAGCTTCTGGAGGTGTGCGGGCTGGGTGAGCAGGAAGAGCTCATTGACGGTGCGGGTGTCGATGTGTTCGAGCCGGCCCAGGTGGACGCCGAGGCGGACAAGCGACAGGAGCGAGAGCACCTCGTCGGTGCCGATGACCCGGGCGTGCGTGAGCGTGCCCCAGGCGCGGTAGATCTTGTCGTCGAGCTGGTTCTCGCGTTGCTTGAGCAGCGCGTGTCGGGCCTGTTGTTCGTAGGCGATGATTTGTGGGACGACGGTGTGTTCGAAGTCGGCGAGGAGTTCCTGCTCGGGCTTGCCCAGGGTGGTCTGGTTGCTGACTTGGAAGAGGTCGCCCGAGGCCTCGGTGCCCTCGCCGAACATGCCGCGGACGGCCAGGTGCATGTCGCGTGCGGCGCGTTTGACCTTTTCGATCTCGCCGGTGAGTTTGAGGGCCGGCA
>DAIOEG010000024.1:0-3808 GCA_036746415.1 Phycisphaera sp.
GAAGTCGAAGTTGTGCTTGTCGAGGAGGTGGTCGATGTTGTGCTTCTGCGACGTGAAGAGGTTGTCGAGGCAGATGACATCGTGCCCCTGGGCGACGAGTCGCTCACAGAGGTGTGAGCCAAGGAAGCCGGCACCGCCGGTGACGAGGACGCGTTGGAGTGATTTTGCCATGGTTGTCATCAGGGGTCGGGGTACGGGGATCAGGGCTCAAGGGAAGATAGCGAGGCGATCAGTCTGTGCAGGAGTTTTCCGGTGTGTTGCATCTGTTCCCACGCGGTCTTGGCGGCTTCGCGGGTACACAAGCCGTTTCGGACCGCCGCGATGAGTTGCGTTTCACTTTCCATTAGCGAACCACGTGCGATGTACAGGTGCTGTAAGTACGCCTTACGGTGGTGCCTTCCGTATCCTTCTGCGATGTTGGAAGGGACGGACAGTGAAGAGCGTCGCAGCTGCGACGTCAGCCCGTATCGTTCATCGGCCGGAAAGTCCTTTGAAAGAAGATAAGCAGCATCGTGGGTGTCCATGGCCTTCTGCCATGCGTCAAGCTGCCGATAACTCCGATTGTCCATGCCTGCTCACCCGGTCTTTCCTCGTCAACGTGATCAATGGCCCGATGTCGATCTGATCCCTGATCCCTGATCCCTAGACCCTGATCCCTGCCCCGCGCTTCACGTCGAAGCTCACCATTGTGCCCACGGGAAAGTCGGCGGGCTTCTGGCGTGTGTCGGTGAGGGTGCAGACGACCGGGACGCCGGCGGCGACGGTGATCGTGCGGCTCGCGGGGTCGTGCGAGAGCACGGTGCCCTGCACCCGGCGGGGCCGACCATCGACGGGCTCGATGTAACGACCGCCTGCCGAGATCGCGTCAACACGCATCGCCTGCGCGTGCAGTGATGCGGTGACCTTCTCGCCAGCAGCGGGCGCAAAGCCCGTGGGCGGGACGACGTGCAGCCGATAATCCGACTGGGACACGGCCAGCACCACGAGCCCTTCGCGGGTGGTCTGCACGACCTTGCCGATGAACGTGGGGGTGGAGGTGGGGGTGGTGGTCATGGCAAGTTCCTTGGTGGGCTTTGGAATCTACCATAGGGCCTTGGTTGGGCCGGCGAGGTGGCACGCCGGCCGACGATTTGTGATACCCCTTTGCCCCTTGTGAGACGACCCTTGGCCGACCGGGCCATCAACCGTGCCTACTGCACCCGCAAGCTCCGGGCGGACTACGCGCACGTCGGCCTGTACGACGCGACCGCGCACGAGCTGTGGATCGCGCGCAACCGATGGGGCATGCCCGCCTCTCGCGTGTCGCACGCACGCCTGCTTCAGGGCGGGACGCAAGACACCTCCACCGCCGAGAAAGACCGCTTCGTCTGCTACTGGTACCACACCCCCGGCAGCGGCGAAGGCATGGTCCACGGCTACCCCATCGACTGGACCGAAGGGCACCTGCTCATCCGACTCGACCCCAACTGGTCCTACCTCACCAAGACCTTCATCCCAAGCACCGACGCGCGACGCATCGAAAAAAACATCGAACAGCAATACCAGTGGGCCGAGACGATCTTCAAGAGCTACTGCGCGTTGCGACCACGCTTCGCGCTCTGCTGGCACATGATCGGGCCAAGGGCCGTGGACTCGATGTTCTACATCGAACGCGTCGAAGGACGCTGACGTGATGACGACGCAACCGCAACCCCCGACGCAACCGCCCATGCTCTCGCCGCGCGTGCAACGCATGCACCCGCTCCGCGCCGGCAAGCCGTTCCCCACGCTGTACTGGCTCACGGACGCTCCTCTCGACCGCGCGGTGGCGGGCCTGGAACGCCTCGGCTGGATCACGCGCTTCGAGCAGCGCATCGCGGAAGACCCGGCGTTTCGACAAGTCGTGCATGAGGATCACAAGCGCTACGCCCTCGAGCGCTGGTCGATGCTCACGCTGGAAGAGCAGGCCGACTGTGCCGCGCAGGGTTATGTCGAAGCGCTCCGCGACCGAGGCGTCGGCGGCACCGCCAACCCCGACCGTGTCAAGTGCCTCCACGCCCACGTCGCACACGCTTTGTCCAGCCACAACACCCTCGGCAACGCGGTGCTGGCGATGCTCGAAACACAGCGGGCTAGCAAAGAGGTTTAGCTACAGATGGACACAGATCAACACAGATGAGGCAGAGAGAAGAGTTCGTTTGCCACGGAAAGCACGGAACAGAATGAAACTGCACAAGAAACATCGTTGAACATAATGAAGCTACGTGTTCCGCCCTTGCCACGCCTCCACGTTTGATGAAGTCAAGACACACCCAGAATCAATCGTTCATTCTCTACTTTCTCATACTTTTCCATGTCTTCCGTGCTTTCCGTGGCCACTCTTCATCTGTGTCCATCTGTGTCCATCTGTGGCTAAAAACTCTCCGCTTAATCGCCATGCTTCGCACGCAGACGGGCGCTCAGGCGCAGGATCAGGTGGACCCGCTCGAACTCGTCCAGCCAGTCTTGCAGCTCGGCTTCGAGTTCATCCTGCGGGACCGGCGCGCCCGGCAGCGGGCAGCTGGGGCCAAGGGCCGAGCGGGCCATGCTGCGGTAACGCGAGAGCAGCTTGTCGCCGGCCCAGCTGACGAGCTCAAAATCCTCGGCCATGAAGATCGCCACCGGCACGCGGTCTCCGCCGCAGATGCGTACCTGTTGCTGCAGATCTTTGTGGGCATCACGGTCCAGCCAGCGCACCTGGCAACGCTTGCCGGGCACGGCGTCGGCTAGCCGCTGCACCATCGGCCCCTGCCGGACGCAGTCGCCGCACCAGATGCCCGACACCACCAGCACGTTGATCTGCCGGGTGAACGACCCGAGCAACGCCCGCTGCGCCTCGGTCAGCACGACCCGTGCATCAATCCCCACCCAGCCGGCCTGCTGCCCGGGGTTCCCGGTGGCGACGTAGTCGTTGTACTCAAGCCCCTCATCAAACTTACGCTTCAAAAAGTCAGGTGTCATACGTGGATGGTAGGGAGCGCGTGGGCCGGGCGGTGTCGGGGTTGCACTATGCTCTTGCAATGGTTGAGGGACGTGATGACAAGGCGTCGTTGGTGGCGGGGCGGTCGCCTGTGGCGTGGCTCGTGTTTCTGGGGGTGATGGTGGTGGTGCTGGTGGTGGATTTGTCGAGCAAGTACGCGGCGTTTGAGTTTGTGGCGGATCGGCCGGTGACGCTGGTGCGGACGGATGCGGAGCGGGACGCGTATTACCAGGCGAACGGGTTTGAGCGTTACGTGATCCGGTTCGACGATCCGGGCGGCGTGTTATGGACCCAGCCGGGGGTGGTGGTGTTGCCGGGGCTGCTGCACTTTCAGTTGACGACGAACACCGGCGCGGTGTTTGGGCTGGGCGCGGGGAACCGCGGGTTGCTGGTGGGCGTGTCGGTGCTGGCGACGGGGGTGGTGGGGTGGTTGTTCTGGTTCTCGCCGGGCGGTTGGCGGGGGTGGTGGCAGCACGTGGCTCTGGGGCTGGTGCTGGCCGGCGCGATTGGGAACCTGTACGACCGTGTGGTGTACGGAGCGGTGCGTGACATGTTGCACATGTTGCCGGGGGTGGTGTTGCCGTTTGGCTTGAGCTGGCCGAACGGTTTGCGGGAGGTCTGGCCGTGGGTGTTTAACGGCGCGGATGTGTCGCTGTTGGTGGGCGTGGGCGTGCTGGTGGCGGGGAGCTGGTTTGGCGGGCGCGGGGATAAAGTTGGGGGGTAGGGAGTTAGTGACGGCGGGGAGTGGGGAGTGGGGAGTAGGGATTGGGGAGTGGTCTGCATTCTGAGTTGCAGGATGCAGACCACTCC
>DAIOEG010000024.1:3818-14264 GCA_036746415.1 Phycisphaera sp.
CCCCAACCCCTACTCCCCACTCCCCGAGGTTCAGACCACTCCTCAACACCCACTCCCGACTCCCCGTGCAAGAGCAGGGGGCCTGAAGGCCCCCGAGCCCTGCGAGGAGATGTCGTATGCTGACGGTCGTACGACCATGGGAGTGATGTGATGACGATGTTGCTGGATGCCAGTGGGTTGTTCAAGCGGTTTGGGGCGGGGGCGTCGGCGATCCGTGCGGTCAATGGGGTGACGCTGTCGGTGTCGGCGGGGACGGTGCTGGGGTTTCTGGGGCCCAACGGGGCGGGCAAGACGACGACCATGCGGCTGGTGACGGGGTTTTTAAAAGCGGATGCGGGGTCGGTGGTGCTGAACGGGTTTGATCTTTGGAAGCAGCCGTTGCTCGCGCGGTCGCAGGTGGGCTACCTGCCCGAGGGGGCGCCGGCCTACCCGGACATGCGGGTGGGCGAGTTTCTGCGGTTTATTGCCAAGGCGCGTGGGCTTGGGGCGCGGGGCAGGTCGTGCGTGGACCGGGCGGTGGGCCGGCTCGGGTTGGAGGGCGTGTGGGCCCAGCCGATCGAGACGTTGAGCAAGGGGTACAAGCGTCGGGTCGGGCTGGCGCAGGCGATCGTGCACGACCCGCCGGTGCTGATTCTGGACGAGCCGACGGACGGCCTGGACCCCAACCAGAAGCACGAGGTGCGCAACCTGATCCGCGCGATGAGCGTGGAGGGCAACAAGGCGATCGTGCTGTCAACGCACATCTTGGAAGAGGTGGAAGCGGTGTGCGGCCGAGCGGTGGTGATCCACGGCGGGGCGACGGTGTTCGACGGGACGCCTGCGGAGCTGGAAGGTCGGGCACCGGCGGAGGTGACACGGAACCGGTTGGATTGGGTGTTTCGGGAGCTGACGGCGAAGTAGGGGAGTAGGGATTGGGGATTGGTCTGCATGCATGCATCTCGGATTCAGACCACTCCCTAACACCCACTCCCCACTCCCACAAAAAGCAGGGGGCCTGAAGGCCCCCGAGCCCCGGGGGCGGATGGGATGCGACAAGGAGCGACCTCATGATCAGACGCGTTTGGGCGGTGTTTTGTCGGGAGTTTGGGGGGTACTTTTCGACGCCGGTGGCGGCGGTGTTTTTGGTGATCTTCCTGTTACTGAGCGGGGTGATGACGTTCCATGTGGGCGGGCTGTTTGACAGGGGGCAGGCGGATTTGAGGCCGTTTTTCCAGTGGCACCCGTGGCTGTACCTGTTTCTCGTGCCGGCGTTGTCGATGCGTTTGTGGGCGGAGGAGCGTCGGTCGGGGACGGTGGAGTTGTTGTTGACCTTGCCGTTGTCGGTGGTGGATTTGGTGCTGGGCAAGTGGTTGTCGGCGTGGGCGTTTTCGGGGGTGGCGCTGCTGCTGACGTTCCCGCTGTGGTGGACGGTGGGGTTTTTGGGCGAGCCGGATCACGGGGTGATCGTGGCGGGGTACCTTGGGAGCTTTTTGATGGCGGGCGGGTTTCTGGCGATCGGCGCGTGCGTGTCGGCCACGACCAAGAACCAGGTCATCGCGTTTGTGCTCACGGTGGTGGCGTGCTTTGGGTTTTTGTTGACGGGGTTCCCGCCGGTGCAGGGGTTTCTGGAGGGCTGGGCGTCGCCGCGCGTGATCGAGGCATTGGCATCGGTGAGCGTCTTGTCGCACTACGACACGAGCGTGACGCGTGGCGTCATCGATCTGCGTGACGTGCTGTTTTTCGCGTCGCTGATCGCGGTGTTTTTGGTGATGAACGTGTGGGTGGTGGAGGGGGTGCGGGAGTAGGGGGACAGGGGGTGTGGGGAGTGGGTGTTGGAGAGTGGTCTGAAAGGATGCATTTCAAGTTCAGACCACTCCCTGACACCCACTTCCCACTCCCTTGAAGCACAGGGGGCCTGAAGGCCCCCGAGCCCCGAGGAAGTTTGAGAATCAGGAGATCAAACACATGCGTCGCGTCTGGATCTGGGCTGGTTGTTTGTTGATGGTGGTGTTGCTGGTGCTGGTCAACGCGTTGTTGTCGCGTGGGCTGTCGGGTTGGCGTTGGGACTTGACGGAGGAGGGGCTGTATTCGTTGTCGCCGGGGGTGGACGCGGTGGTGGGCGGGTTTGACGAGCCGGTGTTGCTGGAGCTGTACGTGTCGGGGGGCGGGGTGCTGGACGGGTTGCCTGCGGTGCGTGGGTACGCGGACCGGGTGCGTGAGTTTTTGGAGGAGTTGGTGGGGCGGTCGGGCGGGAAGCTCCGCTTGGTGGCGCGTGACCCCGAGCCGTTCAGCGAGGCGGAGGACGCGGCGCGGTCGGCGGGTCTGGTGTCGCTGCCGATTGACGGCTCGGGGCGGACGCTGACGCTGGGGCTTGTGATGACCAACGCGTCGGACCGTCGGGAGTCGCTGGCATTTTTAGACCCCATGCAGGAGGCGACGCTCGAGTACGAGGTGGTGCGGGCGCTGGCGAGCTTGCGGTCGGGCGAACGGGCGAAAGTCGGGCTGCTGACGGCCCTGCCGATGGCGGGGAACGCGGGCGGCGGGGGCGGGATGATGATGGAGCAGCCGAGTTTGCCGTGGGTCTCGTACAGGCAGATGCAGGCGTTTTACGACGTGGTCCCGGTGGACCGCGCGGGCGACACGCTGCCAGCGGACCTCTCGGCACTCGTGGTCGTCCACCCTGAAAACCTCAGCGACGGCTTGCAGCGAGCGATCGACCGATACGTCGTTGGCGGCGGCCGGCTGCTCCTGTGTTTCGACGGCTTCTGCGAGTCGGCTCAAGGGGGCGGGAACCCAATGCTGGGGGTGCCTGGCGGGATGGCTGGCCCGTCATCGATGGGGCCCATGCCCGCGGCGTGGGGCGTGGGCATGGTGATGGGCAAGTTTGCGGCGGACGTGACGCTCGCCCCGCGCTTGCCGACGGGTCGGTCGGCTTCGTCTCCGACGTTGCCATACCTGGCGATAATGGACGTGCCGGCCGAGCGTCTGGACCGCGAGGCGCTGCTGACGCGGTCGATCAGCCGGTTGATCTTCGCGTCGCCGGGCGTATTGGAGTTGACGCCCAAGGAAGGGCTTGTCTCGACCGTGCTGGCTCGGACGAGCGACGGCGGGGGCATGTTGGACACGGGTTTGGTCAGCGTCATGCCGGACGCGGCGAGCATGCTGCGGGCGTTTAAGCCGGGGACGGCGGAGCTGCCGCTGGTGGTGCGGTTGCAGGGCACGTTCACGTCGGCGTTTGATGATGCGCCCGCCGATGTCCCGGCCGTGGAGAGTCGCCCCGGCGAGGTCATCCTCGTGGCGGACGCGGACTTCCTGCAGGACCCGTACTGGCTGCAAAACGCCGGCCCGATGGGCCTCCAACCGATCGCGGACAACGGGAACCTCGTGCTCAACGCGTTGGAGCTGTTGACGGGCGACCCGGTGCTCGCGTCGCTCAAGCCGCGTGGGCGGTATCAACGGCCGTTCGAGGTCGTCGAGCGTCTGC
The DNA here is from genome assembly GCA_036746415.1 of Phycisphaera sp. Taxonomy (GTDB): domain Bacteria; phylum Planctomycetota; class Phycisphaerae; order Phycisphaerales; family Phycisphaeraceae; genus DAIOEG01. The sequence continues at coordinate 7,282 of DAIOEG010000024.1, forward strand.
GTCGGGATGCCGAGTCGCGCTTCCTCGCCCGTCAGGAGCAGCTGGAAGAGCAGGTCAATGACACGCAGCGCAAGCTGGCCGAGTTGCAGGCGATCAAGCCCGATGAGCAGCTCGCGGTGCTGTCGCCCGAGCAGGAGGCAGAGGTCGCGCGTTTGCAGGAGCAGGTGACCATGGCCCGGACGGAGCTGCGCGCGGTGCGTTACGAGCTCAACCGCGACATCGACACGCTGGGCCAACGGTTGATGGTGATGAACGTGGTGCTTTGGCCGATGCTGGTGTTCTGCGCCGCGATCCTGTGGTGGGTGGCGAGGGCGTCGGGCGGGAAGCGGCGGCGGCGGGGCTGAGAAGGGCAGTGGGGCCTGATGGCCCCCGAGCCCCGGTGGGGCAAGGTTTTCAGGAGATTTGTATGAACAGGTTCAATGTGCTGTTGTTGGTGGCGGTCGTGGCGGTGCTGGGGGTGGCCTGGTGGGTGGCGACCTTGGAGCCGACGGAGCCGCAGGGCACCGGCGGGGTGGTCCCCGGTGGGCGCGGGCCGTCGCTGCTTGCGGGGTTGGCCGAGGGGGTGGCATCCGTGGACCGGGTGGTGGTCGAGCGGGGCGGGTTGACGGCGGAGTACCACAAGCTGGCGGACGGGCAATGGGTCGAGGGGTTGAGTGGCCACCCCGTGCGGGCCGAGCCGGTGCGGGCGCTGCTGGTGACACTGGCACGCTTCAAGGCCGACACACCACGCACCGCCAACCCGGCAAACCACGCGCAGCTCGGCCTCGCCTGGCCCGATGCGCTGGGCGAGTCCCGGCGGGTCCGCGTCGGCTCGAGCACCAACGCGGCGCTGGCGTTCGATGTGCTCCTGGGACGGGAGACGGCCGACCCCGACCACACCTACGCCCGGCCGTGGAACAAGGACCAGACCTACCGCCTCAACGGCCGACCCACGGCCGAGGCCGACGCGACGGCCTGGATGGAACCAGACACCGCCGCGGTGTCGGCGGACGACGCGGTGTCGATGCGGTTCAACGGCCTGTCGATGCTCAAACAGGCCGACGGCAGCTGGCACGCCGAACGCACAGAGACCCAAGCCCCGCTGTCGCCCGTGTGGGCCGACGAGAAGCTGGCCGAGTCGGCGACGGTGCTGCCGGCGTTGCTTCAGACGGCCCGGTTCGACGCGGTTGAGGCCCACCCAAGCGACGCGGAAACCGGCTCGGTCAAGACGCTTGAGTTCGCCATGCGGGACGGCTCGACCGTCCAAGCCCACCTGCAAGAGCGCGACGACCGCTGGTGGGTGCGTTTGACGACTCAGCCCGCCCCAACCGCGACCGAGCCGACCGAGGGTTCCGAGGCCGACGAGACGCCGGTGTCGCTGAGCGCTTCACAGGCCTTGGGCCGCACCGGCCAGTGGTGGTACCGCCTGCCGATGCGCGACGGCGAACGGCTGACCGGGTTTCTCTCTCAGCCCGCAACATTGCCATCCACGCAGCCGGCAACCTTGCCCGAAACGCCTGCCACGCCCTTCATAGCGCCCTAAGCGGGTCGGTGGAGAACCGGGGAAGTGGCCGCGACTTTCCCAGCGGTTTTACACGTTACTCACAGTGCGGAAACACCGCAAAAAAATCCTGAAGGGCTGTAACCCCTTGAACTTTTGGAGTCTGCGGGCTTGTCAAGCCGACGACGGGAAGTTCTGCCCCTTGATCCCCGTGGGCTGCCGATCTACTCTTGGCCCCGTCGCTTAGGACGAGCGACCCGCACACGCGGCACGATCAGCGGGACACGACCCAAACGCCTCGCCCCTGGGGGACAGCGGGTCAACCCGGGTGTCTGCATCGAACCCTTTCTCGCGGCACAACGGACGGAACCCATCGACAACCGCACGCGGGGCCTCCCGGCGCTGTTCCTACAACAACAGCCGCTCGGCGGTGACGTGCGACCGGCCAAGTCACGGTTGACTCGGTCGGCCCCCAACAAACCTCCGAGGAGACACGGCCGTGGCTACAGCTACGCTTGCCCAAGCGATCGATCTGCGCATCCAAGACCGGCTGGCCCGACGCGTCGGGGCTCGCAAGGTCGAGTTGTGGTTCAACGGCTCGGCCGCCATGCACCTCGACACCGACGCGCCCCAGGCAACCCTCCGCGTCGCCGTCGCCAACAGATTCGTCGCCAAACGCTTCAACGGCGAAGTCCTCCAGGCGCTCCAGGACGCCGCACAAGAAGAACTCGGACAACCCGTCCAGGTCCAGATCCACGTCACCACCGCCGCAGACCCCGCCTCCCCCGGGGCTCGGGGGCCTTCAGGCCCCCTGCCCAGCATGGGAGTGGGGAGTGGGGGAGTGGGGAATGGTCTGCAGCCAGTCACCCCCCCTGCAGACCAGTCCCCAACACCCACTCCCCATTCCCACGGCTCACCCGCCCCCCGCGCCCCCCGCCCCCGCGGCGGCCCACACCCCATGGCCAACACCGGCCTCGTCCACCGACTCGAAGACTTCGTCACAGGCAGCAGCAACCTCCTCGCCTACAAGGCCTGCCAGCAGCTCGCCGAGACCCTCGCCGCCGCCCACCAACCCGGCCAGACCAGCCCCGCCACGCCCCCCGGCCCCGTGTTCCTCCACGGCGGGTGCGGCCTGGGCAAGACCCACCTGCTCCAAGGCACCGTCCGACGCCTCCTCGAACGCAAGCCCAACGCCAAAGTCCTCTACTTCACCGGCGAGCAGTTCACAAACGCGTTCATCCAGGCCGTCCGCAACAAAAACCTCGACCGCTTCCGCAAGCAGATGCGCGACCTGGACCTGCTCGCCCTCGACGACGTGCAGTTCCTCTCCGACAAGCACGGCACGCAGACCGAGTTCCTCCACTGCTACGACGCCATCGCCCAGTCAGGCGCGACGATCCTGCTCGCCTCCGACGAGCACCCCCGCCGGCTGCAACGGTTCAGCCCGTCCCTCGTCAGCAGGTTCGGCCACGGCTTGGTGGTGCAGGTCGAGCCGCCCGACACCGCGACGCGGCGGGCGCTCGTCGAGACCTTTGCCGCGCGGCGGGGTCTGCTCCTCTCCAGCGGCGCGATCGAGGCGCTGCTGCCCCAGGCCGGCCCGTCGGTCCGTGAGGCCATCGGCCTTTTGGCGAAGGTGCAGGCCCTCGCGTGGTACACCGCCGACCGTGCCGGCCACCCCACGACCGACGGCGTGGGCCTGACCATCAGCCAGTCGCTGGTGCAACGCCTCCTCGAAGCCGAGCGGGCCCAGACGCCGCACAAGCCCGCGACGTTTGACCTGATCCTCGCCGCCGTCGCCGACACGCTGGGCATCGCCCCCGAGATGATCACCGCCGGATCGCGCAAACGACAGGCCGTGCTGGCCCGCGAGATCGTCGTCCGCCTGGCGCGTGAGCTGCGCAAGATGAGCTACCCCGAGATCACCCTCGCGATGGGCCGAAACGGCCACTCGACTGTGCTCAACGCCGACAAACGCTTCGACCAGAAACTCGCCGACCCGCTCCCCTGCCCCGTCCCCGGCTGCGAAGACGCCCACACCGTCCAAGACCTCTACCAACACCTCCGCAACCGCCTCACCGGCCAGCACTGAAACTCTCAAGCGCCCCCTCACGCCGACGCTGAGCCGGTCCCCCGGCGAAGCGTCTGGCAGTCCACTCCCCGTCTCATCCCCCCCGGTACGTGCACCAGGTCTTGGGCGTCTCCCACACCGTCAGCTCGTGCAGCGTCATGCCGGCGGGCAGGGCGCTCACCAGCATCTGCCAGCAGGTCTGCACGATGTGTTCGACCGAGGGGTTGCGGTCTTTGAACTCGGGGACATCGACGTTGAGGTGCTTGTGGTCGAGCTTCTGGAGGATCGCAGAGTCCACCGCGTCGTCCAGCGCCGCGACGTCGGCGGTCCGGCCGTGGGCGTCGATGGGGCAGCGGACCGTGACGCCCACGGCGTAGTTGTGGCCGTGACCCGCGGGGTTGTTGCACTTGCCGAAGGTGTCGCGGTTGCGCTCCTCGCTGAACTGCGGGACGTGCAGCCGATGCGCCGCAGAAAACTCGTAACGCTGATGGATCAACACGTGGCTCATATCGGTGGGCTCGATCGAAAAGGAAACAAACGGCGTCAACTGCAACGACAGCATCACAAGCGTCTGGTCCAACGGCTCGGCCAGCGAGTCTGCGAGCGAACGCATCACCCGGCCCATCGCCGCCGGCTCGCCCGTCGCGGCCTCGACCTCCAACGCCTGCGCCAGAAGCGGCAGCGCGTGCGCCCTCGCCGCCGAGTCCAGGTGCGTGATGTTCAAAAAATACCCCGTCCGCTCATCCGCCTCGCCCCGGCAACGCACGTGCAACTCGAAATAACGCCCCAGCCCCGACACCGCCGGCCAACCACTGAACGTGTTCGACCGAGACGCGCCACGACCCGCACCACCCGCGTTCAAACAAAACCGCACACTGCGAGAGAGCTCCAGCATGTGTGAAGAATAGGGGTCGAGGAGCCCGGGGGCCCAGGGGCCGAGGGAGGAAAGGGTCACACATGCATCCACGCCGACGCGGAGCCGGTCCCCCCGCGAAGCGTCTAGTTTTTCGAGGGTGACTCCAAGTCATCAGCATGAAGAACCAGACGCTTCGCTCGCGGACTCGCTCAGCGTCGGCGTGGGCTGCATCAACCCTTGCCCCTGCTTCGTGCAGACCACTCCCCATTCCCCATTCCTTGCCCCCACTACCCTATCCCGATGCAGACGCGATGGTGGTTACTCGCTTTGGTGTTGGTGGTGACGGCGGTGGGGGCGGTGCTGCTTTGGCGCGGGCCTGGGGACCGGGCGATGGATGAGGGGGAGGCGTTAGAGCGTTTGATGCTGCTGGGCGAGCGTTTCGACGGCGCGTTGCAGAACAACCGGGACCGCTCGGAGCTGGTGGAGCCGGTGCAAGCGTTGGTACGCGACTGGCCGAAGTTGCCGGAGGGGCACCGCCTGCTGGGGCAGATGCGTGTGGACCGTGGCGAGGACGCGCTGGCGTATGCATCGTTTATCGAATCGCTGCGGTTGAGTGATGCGCCGGACGCGGCGCTGGAGTCCTTGACGGCTGCGGTGGCCGAGCGAGCGGGTCGGCTGGACGAGGCGCTGGAGCGCAACGAGCGGGCCCGTGCACTTGAGCCGATGAAGACCGCGCACCGCGTGCGCATCGCCAACGTGCTGCTCAAGCAGGGCAAGCTGGACGAGGCCCGAGCCATCGCAGAGCGTGTCGTCCACGAGGACGGCTCGGAGCACGAGGCGGTCGCGCTGCTCGCGCTCATCGCCAACGCGCACGGCGACATCGACGCAGAGCTTGGCCATTGGGAGTCGGCGTGGCTCGCGTCACCCCGGGACGAGAAGGGGCTGACGCATCGGCGAGACTACGCCAAACGCCTCGCGCGTCGGCTGATCGAGCTTGAACGCGCAGCCGACGCCAGCCGGACGCTGCTGATGCTCGATGAAGAAGCGTTCTTCGACGAGGGCGTGCTGTCGGCGCTGGCGGACGCGTTGTCAGCCACGGGATTGTCGTACGAGGCGGGCCGGTACTACGAGCAGTGGTGGCAGCGCGAGCCGTTGAACCAGACCGCCGCCGCCGAGTCGGCCCGATGGTATCTCAAGGCCAACGAGGTCCAGGAATCGCAGCGGATGATCAACGAGCTGCGCAGGATCAACGCGGGCAACCCGCGCTTGCTGGAGCTGGAGGCAGCGCTGAAGGCGGGGGTGGCCGGTGTTGAATGAGTGGCGTGGGTGGACGCGCGGTTGGTTCGTCGCGGCGGTGCTGACGGTGTGCTGCGTGCCGGTGTGGTGGATGCTCGGCTCGCACCCGCTCTACAACGACTCGGAAGGTCGATACGCAGCGGTGGCGTGGCGGATGGTCGCACCCGCCGAGCGTCAGGACGTAGACGCTGCGTTCTCGCGCTTGCTGGTCCCGGTGTACGCGCGCGAGATCCCGTTCAAGGATCGCCCGCACCTGACCAAGCCGCCGATGACGTACTGGCTGATGGCCGGGTCGATGCAGGCGTTCGGCAAGCACGCGTGGTCTGCAAGGTTGCCATCCGCCGTGGCGGCAACCTTGACCATCCTCATGGTGTTCCTCATCGGCAGAGCGTGTCACGGGACGCGGGCGGGGCTGATGTCGGCGATGGCGCTGTCGGTGATGCCGGCGTTTGTTGTCGTCGGGCGGTTGGCGTTGACCGATGCGCTCTTGTGCATGTGTGTGACGGGCGCGGTGGGGTGCGGGCTCATGGGCGTCAAGACGCACGCGGTGGACATGAAGCTGTTGGAGTACCGGTACCCGCGTGGCGGGTGGTGGTGGGGCATGTGGGGCTTTGTGGCGATGGGGCTGCTCGTGAAGGGGCCGATCGCGTGGCTGGGTGTGGGGCTGCTGGTGGTGTGGCTGTTGCTGACGGCAAGGTGGGCGGTGCTGCGACACATGGGCTGGTGGGGCTTGGTCGTGTCAACATTGCCGTTAGGAGGGTGGGTGGCTCTTGTGGCGTGGCAGTTTCCGGGGGTGTGGTCGCTTTGGTGGGTGGAGATCGTGGACCGCGCGACAGGAGCGGGCGATCACGTGAGGCCGTGGTGGTGGCTGCTGCCGGTGTTTGTGCTGGGTCTGGTGCCCGCGACGATGGTGATGCCGATGCGTTGGAGGCAGTGGCGTTTACCGGGGGACCGGTTGTTCGTCGGGACATCCAACGGCAAGACGGCTGCACGGCACGAGACGCTGGTGTGCGACCCGTGGGGGCGTGTCCAGTGGCTGTGGCTGTTGTGGATGGTGGCGCCTGCGTTGCTGTTTACGATGTTCGCGGGCAAGTTGATGACGTATGTCGCGCCGGGGTGCGCGGGCGGGGCGCTGCTCGCAGGTTGGGTGTTGGACCGTGGGTGTCGGGCGTTGGAGGAGGGGCGAGGGGAGCGCTGGCCGGGGCTGCTGGGGACGTTGACGCTTTCGGGGGTGTTGCTGTGTGGCGGCGTGGGGTGGGGGTGGTGGAGCGGGTGGTTGCCGG
>DAIOEG010000025.1:0-13773 GCA_036746415.1 Phycisphaera sp.
GGGCGGTGCACGGCTTCACGAACCCCGCAGCCGACGGCTCGTTCCACCCCGGCGTCCAGCACGACGCCAAGGCCGATGCCCGGTCGTGGTCGGCGCTACGGGCGTGGCTGAGCGAGGCGTTTGAAACGAAAAGCGAGAGGTGAAAAGTGCTGGGTGAGGGGTGCAAGGTGTAAAGGGTGGTGCTGGGTGTGAGGTGCGCTCCAGGTTGCTTTCATTGTGATTGCGGATGCTGTATAAGTGCATGGCCTGCGAGCCGAGCCGACGTGGTGTCTGGTCCTCGGTGATTGTTGCAACCTGACCTTCAAGCGCACCCAGCACGGAGCCCTTTCGATGCCCCTGAAAGCATTGCCCGGTCTTACCCTGTCCCGATCCGCGATGGCGATCCTCGAGCACGCCGAGAAGCACGGCCGACTGACCCTCGCCAGCTCGGTGGAGCAGTTGGTGGCCGCAGCCGTCCCGCCGGACTTGATGACTCCCGAGGGCTATTACCACGTCGGTTACGACGTCCCGGGCAAGGGCCATGTGGATGAGGCCCGCGTCTGCCGGGTGCGTAACGGCATAGCGGCGAACTATTTCGACCCCTACATGCGTCGGCGTGACCCCGACTGCATGGTGATCGCCGACCAGACGGCCACGGACAAGCCGACGTTCCAGAAGCGGTTCGGTCAGGACTTCGAGCCGCTGCGTCAGCAGACGTTCGAGTGGTTGAAGGACCAGCCGATCACGTGCTTCTTCTTCCGGGCCGGCATGGTGGGCAAGCCGCTCAACGCGGTGGCGATCTGCCCGACCAACGCGGCGTTTTTCGGCCTTGGGTTGGCGATGCTGCAGGGCATCGTGCCGATCGAAGAGGTCGCGGCCGCGGGGAAGGACTACTTCCACAAGGCGATCGTGTACGTCGCCCCGCCGTTCCGCCACACGTTCTTTGAAGGCAAGCAGGTCGTCGTGCACAACCGACGGTTTGAAGAGGCGGACCTGCACGAGTTGTTCAGTTACAACCTCTACCCCGGCCCGTCGGCGAAGAAGGGCGTGTACGGCATGCTGCTCACGATGGGCGAGCGGGCCGAGGAGCCATGGACGACAGCACACTGCTCAACCGTGCAGGTCGTGACGCCCTACGACAACGTTGTGACGATCATGCATGAAGGTGCATCCGGCGGCGGCAAGAGCGAGATGCTCGAACAGATGCACCGCGAGCCCGACGGCCGGCTGAAGCTGGGCAAGAACCTCGTGACCAAGGACGTGCGGTTTGTCACGATCCCGCGTGGCTGCGAGCTGTACCCGGTCACCGACGACATGGCCCTGTGCAGCCCCGAGCTGCAGGAAGACAACGGCAAGGTCAACAAGCTCACGCTCACCGACGCCGAGCAGGCGTGGTTCATCCGCATCAACCACATCGAGCACTACGGCATCGACCCGCATCTTGAGAAGATGACCGTGCACCCGCCGGGCGACCTGTTGTTCCTCAACATCGACGCGGTCCCCAACAGCACCGCGCTGATCTGGCAACACACCATGGACGAGCCGGGCAAGCCCTGCCCCAACCCGCGCGTCGTCGTGCCACGCGCCTACATCCCCGGCATCGTGAACAAGCCGGTCACGGTGGACATCCGCAGCTTCGGCGTGCGTTGCCCGCCCTGCACGCGGGAGCACCCCACCTACGGCATCCTGGGCCTCTTCCACGTCCTGCCGCCGGCGCTGGCTTGGCTGTGGCGACTCGTTGCCCCGCGCGGGCACGGCAACCCGTCCATCGTCGATCAGGGCGGCATGCAGTCCGAAGGCGTCGGGTCGTACTGGCCCTTCGCCACCGGCCGGCGCGTCGACCAGGCCAACATCCTCCTCGACCAGATCATGGACACCGCCGACACGCTTTTTGTGCTCATCCCCAACCAGCACATCGGATGCTGGCAGACGGGCTTTGCGCCCCAATGGGTCGCGCGTGAGTACCTCGCACGGCGCGGCTCGGCCCCCTTCAAGCCCGGCGACCTGCGCGCCGCACGCTTCCCCATCCTCGGCTACCACCGCGACACCATGCTCGTCGAAGGCCAAGGCATCGGCTCGTGGTTCTTCGACGTCAGCAAGCAGCCCGAAGTCGGCCCCGAGGGGTACGACGCCGGCGCGAAAATGCTCTACGACTTCTTCCGCGTCCAGCTCGGTAAGTTCAGCAGCGATGACCTCGCGCCGCAAGGCAAGAAGATCATCCAGGCCTGCCTCGACAACGCCACCCTTGCCGACTACGAAGCGTTCACACCCGTCAACGTGTGAACATGACAGCGCACTACAAACCACACGGGAGGCAGCACCACTGCCTCCCGTGTGCTTGCGCAGCCCGCGTATATTGCTCGCATGAAGCTGCTCTTCATCGGCGGGACCGGCCAGATCAGCCACCACTGCGTGCACGAGGCCGTGCGCGTCGGCCACGACGTGGCTGTCTACAACCGTGGTAACAGCAACGCCGACCTCCCGTCTGCCGTGCGCCTGATCCGTGGTGATGTGTTCGATGATGCGGCGTACACCGCGCTGCAGCGTGAGCGCTTCGACATCGTGTGCCAGTTCCGGCTCTTCGAGCCAGAGCACCTCGAACGTGACCTCCGCGTCTTCGCCGGCCACTGCGGGCGATACGTCTTCATCGGCACCGCGTCGTCGTACTTGAAGCCGCCCACCGGGCAACCCATCACCGAAGATACGCCGCTCATCAACCCCTACTGGGACTACAGCCGCAAGAAGGCCCGCATGGAAGCGATCCTCCAATCGCAATCCAAGCAGCCCTTTGTCATCGTCCGCCCCAGCCACACGACCCGCGACAAATGGACCACCGCGATGAGCGAGGGCGATGTCGCGATCCGACGCATGATCGACCGCAGACCCGTCATCGTCCCCGGCGACGGCTCATCACTGTGGGTCATCACGCGGGCACAAGACTTCGCCCCGCCGTTCATCAAGCTCATCACCGACGACCGGGCCGTTGGCAACGCGTTTCACCTCACCAGCGACCACGCGTTCACGTGGGACGACATCTACCGCGCGATGGGCAGGGCGGTGGGCGTTGCTGATGCAGACATCGAACTGATTCACGTCCCTGTCGAAACGCTCCTCCAACGCCGCCCCGACTGGGTCGGCCCGCTCCTAGGCGATAAGGCGTGGTCCGTCCGGTTCGACAATGCTCGCGTTCAATCCGTCGTCGGCAACTTCCATTGCGAACCCAATCTCGACGCCATTATGCAAGGCATCGCGCAGCATATTCCCAGCCCGCACAAGCTCGGCAACGATGATGCGCTGCACTCGCTCTTCGACCAACTCGCCGATGCGCAGCGATCCATCTGACGCATGCATCACACACCAAGGACACAACGATGAACATCCTCGTGGTCGGCCCGCACCCCGACGATCAGGAGCTCGGCATGGGCGGCACCATCGCGCTGCTCGCCCAGCAAGGCCACAACATCCTGCTGCTCGACATGACCAACGGCGAGCCGACGCCCCTGGGCTCCCCCGCGCAGCGCGAGAAAGAATGGACCGCCGCCACCGCGTTGCTCGACGCGGGCACGGGAAACGTCAAGCGACGCCTGCTGGGCCTCAAAAACCGCGAGGTGACGCACTCGCTCGAAGCCCGGCACGCCGTCGCCGGCGTCATCCGCGAGCACCAGGCCCAGGTCGTCTTCCTGCCGTTCTATCACGACGCCCACCCCGACCACGTCGCGACGACGCGCATCGTGGAGGATGCGCGCTTCGACGCCAAGCTCACCAAGACCCATCTTCCGGGGGAGCCGTGCTACCCCAAATGGTTGATCTATTACTACTGCACGCACCTGCGCTGGGTCGCCGACCCGTCGTTCTGCATCGACATCAGCAGCCAGATGCCGACCAAGCTAGCCGCGATCCGCGCCTACGAAACGCAGTTCGTGCTGCCCGAAAAAAACCGTCAGGTCGTGGACTGGCTGCAGGGCTTCAACGCCTACATGGGCAGCCGCATCGGCTGCGCCTTCGCCGAGCCGTTCCACAGCAAGGAACCGCTGGGCCTGACGGGCCTGTCCGAGTGGGTGGTTTAAAGCTGCATCGCGCTTCACATATGAACTCATCAGCCGGAGGCCGACGGCCTCTGGTGCGGGTGTTTCAACGGCTGCGGCGAACGGACACCGTGTGACATCGGCACACCCACCCGGGCCTGTGTCGCAACCCTCGCTCTTGCTGGCGGTTCTGCTATCTTTTAGCTGCTGCGCCAAGGCCGACCGCCCGCGCTGAAACCGATCGCCTCTTTTGGAGCCCGCTCGTGGCCGACGTGAAGATCAACGATGTTGTCAAGACCTACCCCGGCGGCGTCACCGCCGTCAAAGGCATCAACCTGCACATCCACGACGGCGAGTTCATCGTCTTCGTCGGCCCCTCGGGCTGCGGCAAGTCGACGACCCTCCGCATGGTTGCGGGCCTCGAAGACATCTCTGGCGGGACGATCGCCATCGCCGACCGCGTGGTCAACGATGTCGCCCCCAAGGACCGCGACATCGCCATGGTCTTCCAGAACTACGCGCTGTACCCGCACATGAGCGTGTACAAGAACATGGCCTTTGGCCTCAAGCTCCGTAAGTTTCCCAAGGCCGAGATCGACAAGCGCGTCCGCGAGGCCGCCGACATCCTGGGCATCCAGAAGCTCCTGGAGCGCAAGCCCAAGGCGCTGTCCGGCGGTCAGCGCCAGCGCGTCGCGCTGGGCCGAGCCATCGTCCGTGACCCCAAGGTCTTCCTCTTCGACGAGCCGCTGTCCAACCTGGACGCCAAGCTGCGCGTGCAGACCCGGGCCGAGATCAAGCGCCTGCACCGCCGACTCGCCACGACCACGATCTACGTGACCCACGACCAAGAAGAGGCGATGACGCTGGGCGACCGCGTCGTCGTCATGTCCGAGGGGCACATCCAGCAGACCGACACCCCGCTCAACATCTACAATTACCCGATGAACCGCTTCGTCGCGGCGTTCCTGGGCACCCCGCCGATGAACTTCATCGACGGTCGGCTCGAACAGCGCGACGGTAAGCTACGCTTCGTCGCGGCGGGCATGGACGTTGCGCTCTACGACCACCACGCCGAGCTCCTCGCCGGCAGCGTTGGCCAGCCCGTCGTTATGGGCATGCGGCCCGAGGGCATGTACCACCGGCCCACGGACGAGGCCCATCGCGAAGACCAGACGATCCAACTCAAAGTCGATGTCATCGAGCCCCTGGGCAACACGATGGACGTCTTCTTCAGCACCAACAACGGCGAGAAGATCACCGCACGGCTCAAGGCCGAGACGATGCACGAAGGCACGGCCCTCAAGCTGTATCTCGACCCCGACAAGATGCACATCCTCGAGCCCGGCGAGTATGGCCGAAACCTCACGCTTCGCAACGCAGCACTCGCCCACGCGTAACTCTCATCCAGCGCAACTCAAACTCGTTTGAAGCCCACTCTGCAACGCTGCGTGGGTTCCACGCCCCAACCGCAGGAAAGTTCCTGACCGCGCTTCGCCGATCTGCAACACGCGGGGCGTTACGCTTCTGGCATGTGGGACACGACGTTTCTCATTGTCGCGTGTGTGGTGCTGCTGTCGATCAACGCGGCGGCGATCGTGCTGGTGGCACTCCAGCTGCCTGGGACGTGGCTCATGATCGGCGCGACGTCGCTCATGGCGTGGTGGCAGTGGTCAGAGGTGCCCGATGACCGGCTCATCGGTTGGCATGTCCTTGCAACGCTGCTGGGCCTCGCGCTTTTGGGTGAGGCGCTTGAGGCGTTGATGGGGGCAGCGGGGTCCAAGCTCGCGGGTGGCACGAAACGTGCGGCGATGCTCGCGGTCGTCGGCAGCATCGTCGGCGCGATCGCGGGGACGCCGCTCATCCCCATCCCCATTATCGGGACGTTGCTGGGCGCTGCGATCGGCGCAGCCGTTGGCTCGATGCTCGGCGACAAGTGGGCCGGCCGGGAGTGGAAGCTGAGCGTGAAAGCCGCGGGCGGCGCAGCGGTCGGTAAACTCACCGGCTCTGTGATGAAGCTCTGCGTCGCCGTCGCGATGTGGCTGATCATCGCCGTCGCGCTGGTCGTGTAAAGACCCCAACCACAAGGCACGCAATCATGTCCCGGATCGCAATGGTCTCCACCGCTCACATCCACACCGATGGATTCCTCACCGCGCTGACCAAAGAAATCGAAGGCGCCTCGTGCGTTGCGATCTGGGACGACGTCGCCGAGCGCGGCCGGATGTACGCCGACAAGTACAACGTGCCGTTTGTTGCCGACTTGGACGCGGTGCTGAACGACGGCTCGATCGACGGCTTTGTGATTTGTGCCGAGAACACCCGCCACCTGCCGCTGTTGGAAAAGGTGTTGCCCATCCGCAAAACCACCTTTTGCGAGAAGCCGTTGGCCACGACAGCGGCGGACGCGCAGCGCATCGCTGCGCTGCAGAAGCAGCACGGCACGGCGCTCATGAGCGGTTACTTCCAGCCCTTCTTCGCGCACCATCAGGCCGTGAGAGCGATGATGCGCGACAACGCCTTTGGCAAGGTGACCCACGCACGCTTCACCAACGCCCACCACGCGGCCTATGGCCGGTGGTTCGACAGCCCCGCGCTGCAGTGGTTCACAGACCCCGCGCTCTCCGGTGGCGGGGCGCTCATGGACATGGGCACCCACGCGCTGCACCTGCTGCTGCACCTCTGCGGCCCCGCCAAACGCGTCTGGGCGCAGACCCACAACGTCACCGGGCAGTACCCCACGGTCGATGACGACGGCATGATCCTCATCGACTTCGAGAACGGCATCAAAGGCCGAGTCGAAGCAAGCTGGTCCTTCACGGGCAACCTCTCGGGCCTGCAGATCATCGGCTCGCAGAAGAGCTGCGTGCAGAACCAGGCCCTTGAGATCCACCAGCCCGGGCAACCCCCCGCGACACTGCCCAATGCCGACGCACGCCCCGACCGCATGCGCCGACTCGTCGCGGCGATCCGCAATCAACTCTCGAAAGAAGAACTCGCCGACGACCTGCAACAGTGCCTCCGTGCCGTCGTCACCATGGACGCCGCATACGCCTCCGCCAAGTCCGGTCAGTGGGTTAACGTCCCGACAATCGGCTGAACCCAGCAGGCATCTCACGATGGAATCTCACCTCGCGCGCTGCACGACCAATACGTCGCTTTGATGCGCTTCATCGGCGTAGTTCACGACGCTGACGCGTTTGAGGATCTGGAAGCGATCGGCTTCGATGGGAGTTTGCGCGTGCCAGAGTTCTGCAGTGGTGATGAGGTATGCCGAGCCGGGCTGAGCGACCCACTGCTCGACGGGCACGGCCTGCGGCAGGGGACGATCCCACGCTCGGTTGAGATAGAACACTAGCGTCGGCTCATTGAACCCACTCGATGACACGTCGCCGTTGTGCACGTCGATCGAGCGCAGCGCCTCGGTGATCGCCGCCGCGGGCTTGAGACCACGCTCGATCACGGGCATCAGCAGGAACAGCGCGAGTAATACGCACGCCAGGAAGCCGACGATGACGACGCGCGCAGCGCGGTGGACCGCCTCGCCCCCGTGTCGTTCAGCGAGTTGATGCCGACAAGCGACGCTGATCACCACGAGCGCCGCGATGCAGACCGCTGCGCCCCGCCACCACGCCTGCCCACCGCTGAGCACATAGGCCGCGCCGACAGTGCCAAGCGCCAACGCGACGCCGACGACGCCCATGAACCACACGCCGCCGCGCAGCCAGTCGCGGTCTTTCTCTCGCAGGCCCGTCGAGGCCGCATCCACCCCGCCGGCGCGGCGTTGCACGAGCACGGCAGCGCTTAGGATCGCAAGAGCCGGGTACATCGGCAGGATGTAGTGCGGCAGCTTGGTGCTCACGAGCGACATGACGATGAAGACCACGGCGATCCAGCACAGCAACCACGCTCGGCGAGAGCGCATCATCGTTGCCGGTGCCTCGGCGATCGTGGAGCTTGGTGATGTGAGTGAGCCGCGCAGGAGGGCCGAGATCGCTCCTGGGAGCATGAGCGTCCAGGGGAAGAAGCCCGCGATGAGCAGCGGGACATAGATGGGCAGCAACGCGAGGTAGCCCAGGATGCCTTCCCCGCCGTGGCCCTCGGCGGGCTTGACCATGCGCTCGACGACGTGCTTCCCGATGCCGATGCTCAAGAGCGCTCCACCCGTACGTTCGTTGGCTGGCCAGCCCCAGGCGACCAGCGCGATGAGCCCCGCGCATAGACCGATGATGAGGATGGAGGACTCGCGTTTCCAGCAGAAGCCGTCGATGCCGCAGGCCGTGCCCACCGCTGCGGGCGATTGGATGCCCAGCTCGCCGCGCAGCGTGCGTGCCCTCCAGAGGATCCACACGAGGTAGCAGCCCAGCGGCAGCGCAGCGACGGGGCCTTTGGCGAGCCAAGCCCAGGCCTGCCCAACGATGAGTATGACAATGCTCCACCACGTCGGCCCATCGACGATGCGCGACGTGATCACCGCAAACGTGAGCATCATGCCCAACAGCAGCGTTGCATCAGCGGTCGCAGCGCTGCCGATCCAAAGCGACATCACACACGTGCCCATCATCCCGGCCGACCACAGGCCCACAGCTTGATCAAAGAGCTTGCGCCCGCACCACCCGGTGAGCACGACGCACAAGGCCATGCACACCGCAGACGGCAGACGCACCGCGAGTTCACTCGTGCCCAGGACGCGCAGCGGAGTCTGCATGAGCCAATACACCAGCGGCGGCTTGTCGGCCCGGAGCTTGCCATTGAACGTTGGGACGATGAAGTCGCCGCTGCCCATCATCTCAACCGCAGCGCGCGCGAAGCGCGGCTCATCGCGGTCCCACAGCGCTGTATTCCCCGCCCAGAGCGTCAGCAGCGCGAACACTCCCAGCCCGATCAGCCACAGCGCGAGGTTCTGCCGATTCATCGGGGGAGCGTAACTCAAGCGCCCGCGGCGTTGTCGGGCGTGTGGTTGGTGAAGCGCAGGACGACGACGGTGATGTCGTCCAGTTGTTGTTCACCCGTGCCGCCTCGGTAAGCAATGAGGTCTTCGATCAAGGTCTCGACGATGGTTTTCGCGTGGGAATCACGGTGTTTTCGCAGCAGGGCCTGGAGTGGCTCCTTTCCGTAGAGCGGGCCTTCGCCGGGCGATTGGCACTCCCAGATGCCGTCGGTCCCGAAGAGCAACACCGCGTTGGGCGGGAGCTGTTCGTGCACCGTCTCGGAGAACTCCCACGCGGGGTCGATGCCCAGCGGGATGTCGTGCCCTTCGATCTCAAAGAAGGTGTCATCATCGGGGTTGTACACGAGCACGGCATCGTGGCCCGCGGAGACGAGCTTGATGCTGCGGTTGGGCCGATCGACGACGGCATACATGAGCGTCATGAACCGGTTGCTGGGTGTGTCGTGGTAGAGCGGCACGTTGATGGACGCGGCGAGTTGCGGGAGCGGGCCGGGCGGCGTGGCATGGGCGCGAAGCAGTGCGCGAGCGGTACACATGAGCAGTGCGGACGGCACGCCGTGGCCGGTGATGTCGCCGATGGCGATGGCGACGCTGCCGGGGCTCCACTGCGAGAGGTCGATGTAGTCGTAGTAGTCGCCGCCGGTGCGGTCGGCGGGGACGTTACGCCCGGCGATGTCGAGGCCCGCGATCACCGGCGCGGTGCTGGGCAGCAGCCCTTGCTGGATCGACTGTGCGACCTTGAGTGAGTCGGCCATCTGAGCGCGTTCGTAGAGCTGGGGCACCATCTCGTTGAAGGTTTGCGCGAGTTGGCCGACCTCGTCTCGGCTCTTGACCGCGGCGCGGACGGTGTAGTCGCCGCCGGCGAGCTGCGCTGCCGAGTGCGTGAGTCGCTTGATGGGGTCAACAAATCGGCGTGACACGATCAGGCCCACGAGCGTCGCCGACAGGCCCACGAGGGTGACGATGATGGCCTGCTGTTGGCGGAGGTCCTGCAGCGGGCGGTCGAAGTCCGAGCGTGGCTTGACGACGCCGACGACCCACTCGGTGGTCTGCATGGGTGCGTAGCCGACGATGAGGGTTTCCTGCGTCGCCGGCGAGAGGAAGCTGACGCTGCCGACGCTCTTGGCGGTGCGGAGCGTGTTGGCGATCTCGCGGTCCAGCCCCATCGTCTCGATCACGTCCAGGTCGTAGCTCACTTGCGGATTCAGCGCCTCCAGCTCGGCGTCCGACAGCTTCGCCAAGCTGCGGTAGAGCATCGCCGGGTCCTGATGCGCCAGCACGATGCCGAAGCGGTTGATGAGCGTGACGAAGCCCGCGCCGCCGACGTCGGCGGATCGGCAGATGTGCTGCACAGCCTCGCCGTCCAGCTTAAGCACCAAGGCGCCGATCGTGTCACCTGCTGCGCTGCGCACGGGCCCCGAGAAGTAAGCGCCAGCCTCGCGCGAGGTCTTGCCGATGACGATCTCCGAGACGTACTGCTTGCCCGCGATCGCCTCCTGCACATACTGCCGGAAGTTCAGGTCCTGGCCGACGTTTCGCGGGTTGAGTGATGCGATGCCGATGCCGTCGCTTCCGACGATGAAGGCGGAGGCGACGTTGGCGTGCGTCTCTTTGATGTCTTGCAGGAGGCGCATGACCCCGGGGCGGAGTGCTTCTTTGTCTAGCGGCGACGCTTCGCACATGGCAACGACGGCAGGGTCGCGTGAGATGAGACTCTGGAGCTGACGCACATCTTGAACAAGCCGGTCCAGCTCGGTGGCGGTGACCTGCGACACCCGGCTCAAGCTGTCCAGCGCGAGTACCTCGACGGTGGTGACGCCACGCTGAAGGTTGACGATGGTGGCGACGACCATCGGGACAATCGATGCGATGAGCAGGAGCAGGCCGAGCTTGATGAAGACGGGCACACGTGTGGGCGCTCGGCTTGTGACGGCGGTGGAGGGTTGCGTCGGCGAGGTGATTGTGATGGGCGATGCTGCCATGGGCCTCAGCGTATCGTGGGCTGGGCGGGGGTGGTGAGGTTGCCCCTCATTGGGCGTTGGTGTCGTCACGCGGGAAGCCGACGTTGCCGAGGTTGAGGTCGGCGAGATAGATGCCGTGTTGGCGTTCGAGGGTGCGGAGGATGGCGAGGACTTTGGGCCGGCGCTGCGGGCCAAAGTCATCGCGTTTGCTTTCGTTTGCTTTCAAGGAAGTCCTGCCAGACCTGCGCCGGGAAGTCAGCCGGGGCGTCGAGGGTGGCTGTGGCGAAGTCGAGGAGGTAGGGCACACGCACGATTGTTATTTCGATCACACCCAGCGCATCGTCGCAATCAATGATCTGCGGGATAGCATGGCCTTCGATCGATTCAACCCCATGCTCGCGGAGCCGGAGGTAGACGCTGAGTTCGGTCTCATACAGTCGTGGTGAGTTGAGCGCTTTGATTGCGGTGCGTCGGCTGGTGGAGTGGACGCTCCCGTCGATCCCCGCCCCGAGGCGGTCGATCTGTTCGATGCGATAACGCTTTCAATATTGATCGATCCGAGTCAGCGGGGTTGTCGGGTACGATAACGACATGTCGCCCGCACCGTATCCATCTCATTCTGCCCACGTCGAGCGATGGCTGGATGTACAGGGGACACGTCACGATGTAGTGCAGACGAGTGCGACGCGGGTGAAGCTTCGTTCGGTAGTGGGCCTGCGACCGGGACGAGCGCAGTTGTCGATCTCGATCGACGGGAGAGTCACGGTGTCAGACCTCGCGCTTCCCCTGGGCGCATCGCTCGACAACGCCTGGGTGGTGATTGAGGATGTTGTGTCGGTGGAGTCTCAGGCGGATTGAGATCTTTACCTTTGAATGTGGAGGCCAGACCCTTCGCTCGGGGACTCGCTTAGGGTCGGCGTGGTTTGCAACTGTCTCAGACGCGGCAGACGTCGGCGACGTAGTGGATGCGGATCTTGTTGGTGACGCCGGGGGCACCCAGGGGCGAGCCCTTGACGATGACGACCGGGTCGCCGGGCTGGGCCCATTGTTGTTCCTGGAGGATCGTGTCCACGGCCGCAACGAAATCTTCCGGATCGGCGGGTTGCGGCAGGTAGATCGGGTGGACGCCGTAGAGCAGTGTCATCTGTCGCAAGGCGCGCTGGTTGGAGGAGAAGGCGAGGATGGGTCGGCGGAGCCGGGCGTGGGAGAGGTAGAGGGCCCCGCCGCCGAGCTGGGACCAGACGACGACGTACTTGGGTTCGAGTTCTTTGACGATGGCGGCGACGCCGCGCGCGAGGGCGGCGGTGCGGTACCGGCTCTGGCCGGTCTGCGGCGCGGCGCGCAGCGTCGGGTCCAGGCCGTGCTCGGCCATGTAACCCTCGGCGATGCGCGCGGTGCGGGCCATCATCTGCACGCAGAGCGTGGGGAACTTCCCGACGGCCGTCTCGCCGGACATCATCGTCGAGTCGGCCCCGTCGATGATGGCGTTGGCGACGTCGCTGACCTCGGCCCGTGTAGGCGAGGGCTCGTGGATCATGCTCTCGAGCATCTGGGTGGCGACGATGACGGGCTTACCGATGGCGTGGGCGGCTTTGATGATGCGCTTCTGGAGGATCGGGACCTCGGCGATGTCCATCTCGACGCCAAGGTCGCCGCGTGCGACCATCACGCCGTCGGCAACCTTGAGGATGGCTTCGAGCTCGGTGATGGCTTGGGGCTTCTCGATCTTGGCGATGATGGGCATGCGCGACACCTGGCCGTCGTTGGCTTGCGCGATGCGGTTATCACGGCCGAGGTCGCGCAGCAGCTCGATCAGCTCGACTACATCCGCCGCCGAACGAACGAACGACAGCGCGAGAAAGTCAAGGTCGTTCTCAACAGCCCACTTTGCGCATTGCTTGTCCCACTCGGTCAGCGAGGGGATCGTGATCTTGCTGTCAGGGAGGTTGACGCCTTTTTTTGGTGTGACCGGCCCGCCGTGCGTCACGCTGCACACGAGGCGCGGGTCGTCGCGGTGGTCGCCCGAAACTTGATCGGTCACGAGCATGCGGATCGCGCCGTCGTTGACGAGCACGCGGTGGCCTTCCTGCACCTCGTGCACCATCGCGGGGTAGGTCGTGTGGAGCAGGACGGTGTTGGTGCTGGGGTCGCGTCGTCCGACACTGCCAGCGGGGTTGGTGGCAAGGAACTCGACGCGGTCGCCCGTGGCAAGTTCGAGCCGGCCGTTCTCGATGTCGGTGACGCGGATCTTGGGGCCCGAGAGGTCGCCGAGGATGCCGACGGGGATGCCAACGCGTGCGGACGCTTCGCGGATGACGCGGACGGTGTGTGCAAAGTCCTCAAACGTGCCGTGCGAGAAGTTGACACGGCAGACGCGGACGCCCTCATCGATCATGCGCGCGAGGGTGTCGGGGTCTCGTGACGCGGGGCCGAGGGTGGCGAGGATTTTGGTTAGGACGTGAGGTGATTTTGGCACGGCATCCAATATAAGTAGGTGCACGCTGGTGCGGGCACGGGTTGAACGCAAAACCAAAGAAATGCTGGAGGGGCCATGGTTGGTTGGAATCGTGACACGCAGGTCCTGTTTTGCTGTATGCTGGTTGACGTTTACCACCAACACGCGCCTTTGAGCGCCTTTTCAGGAGTTTCCAAGCCATGCTGATGTCGACCAAGCCGATGTTTGATCTTGCGTATGAGGGCGGTTTCGGGGTGGGGGCTTTCAACGTCAACAACATGGAGATCACGCAGGGCATCATCGACGCGTGCGCCGCCGAGAGCAGCCCGCTGATCCTGCAGATCAGCAAAGGCGCACGGTCGTACGCGAACATGCGTTACCTCAAGGCGATCATCGACGCGGCGG
>DAIOEG010000026.1:0-13728 GCA_036746415.1 Phycisphaera sp.
CCAAGGGCAAGCCCGTCCGCATCGACACCGTCGTGCTCTCCACCCAGCACACCGCAGACTGGTCCAGCCCCGCCGGCCAAGCCAAGCTCGGCAAGCTCGTCTACCAGCACATCATCCTGCCCACCATCAAGGGCAAGTACTTCAACCCCAAGACCACCAAGGTCGTGTTCCCCAAGAGCAACGACCTCAAAGACCAGCCCGCGGGCACCCTCAAGGTCTACGTCAACCCCACCGGCAACTTCGAGATCGGCGGGCCCCACGGCGACACCGGCCTGACCGGCCGCAAGATCATCGTGGACACTTACGGCGGACGCGGACGACACGGCGGCGGCGCGTTCTCCGGTAAAGACCCCTCCAAGGTCGACCGCAGCGCCGCCTACATGGCCCGCTACATCGCCAAGAACATCGTCGCCGCAGGCCTCGCCGACCAGTGCGAGGTCCAGCTCTCCTACGCCATCGGCGTCGCCAAGCCCACCTCCGTCAACGTGGACACCTTCGGCACCAGCAAGATCAGCGAAGATAAGATCAGCGCCCTGATCGTCGAGCACTTCCCGCTGACGCCCGCCGGCATCCTCCGCCACCTCAAGCTCCGCGCGCCGATCTTCAGCCCCACCGCCAGCCACGGCCACTTCGGCCGAAAGCCCGGCAAGGTCACCGTCGCCGGCAAGACCCACGAGACCTTCACGTGGGAAAAAACCGACCTCGCCGACAAACTCCGAAAAGCCGCC
The DNA here is from genome assembly GCA_036746415.1 of Phycisphaera sp. Classification (GTDB taxonomy): domain Bacteria; phylum Planctomycetota; class Phycisphaerae; order Phycisphaerales; family Phycisphaeraceae; genus DAIOEG01. The sequence goes on from DAIOEG010000026.1 coordinate 729, forward strand.
GGCCTGTAAGACGATCCGGACCAATAACACAACCTAAAACAAGCCCCGGTGCTAAAGCGTCGGGGCTTGCTTGTTTCATCAACGATTGGCAACGCATCGATACAATCATGTCATGGTCGACCTCCTTACGACACATGCCGATCAGTTGAAACGTCTATGCGACCGCTTCGGCGTCTCTCGGCTCGACGTGTTCGGCTCGGCGACCAGCACAGCGTTCGACGCCCAGCGATCAGACATCGACCTGATTGTTGCGTTTCGTTCCACAGACCCCGTCACGGTCAAGCGCGCTTACTTTGGACTGCTTGAAGAGCTCGAACGGCTCCTGGGTCGCCCGGTGGACCTCCTGACCGATCGGTCAATCCAAAACCCACTGTTCCTTCAAGAAGCCAACGCCAGCAGACGGAACCTGTATGCCGCATGATCCAAACAAGCATCTGATCGACATGCTTGTGTCGGCACGACGGGTGCAAACCTATCTCAGCCGCGTTTCACCAGACGTTTATCTGGCTGACACGATGCTGTAGGACGCGGTCGAGCGTAGGTTCACCGTCATCGCAGAAGCGCTCAATCGGTTGAAACGTGATGCCCCTGCCTTGCACGACCAGATTGAACACGCGCGTGCGATCCGAAACTTCAGAAACCTTCTTGTTCACCAATACGATCAAGTCGACGCCCTGATTGTCTTGGGCATCGCAGCCGATGACCTGCCCGACCTCATCGAGCAGTTACAAACCATGATCGACGGCACCGGATGACCGCCCGTGGCATAAAACCACACCAAGCCGGACTTTTTACACGCCCCGGCGCAGCGTCTCCCCCCTTTCCGTATCGTGTGAGGACTCCCGCACTCACCGCTGCTCGACCTCCGGACCATGTACGTTAAAAAAGGCATCCCCGTTTCACCAGGCATCGCCATCGCACCCGCGGTGGTGTTGCGGTCTGATGAGCTGCGCGTCCGCCGGCGGACCGTGCCCAATGACCAGGTGCCCGACGAGTTGGCCCGTGTGGACGATGCGATCCGAAAATCCGTCCAGGAGATCGAGCAACTCAGGCAACGGACCGCCGACTCGTTGGGCGGTGAGATGGCGAAGATTTTCGCATTCCACCAGGGGATGCTGGCGGACAAGGCGCTGATCGCGCAGGTGCGCAGCCGGATCGAGCGCGAACGCGTCACGGCCGAGTACGCGTTTTTTGCAACGCTGAACCAGCTCGCCGAGACGTTTGTGCAGCAGGAAGACCGGTTCTTCCGTGAGCGCGTGTTCGACATCTGGGACTTGCAGAAGCGCGTGGTGAAGCAGCTCGTCGGCGACGAGGGTACGGACCCGACGAACCTCTCGTCACCGGGCGTGCTGGTCGCCCACGACCTGACGCCCAGCCAGACCGCGTCGCTGGATAAGAACAAGGTCCGGGCGATCATCACCGACGCGGGTGGCCGAACGAGTCACACGGCGATCCTCGCGCACGCGCTGGGCATCCCCGCGATCGTCGGTCTGGAAGACATCACGGACCGGATCAACACGGGCGACACGCTGATCGTGGATGGCGTGCGTGGCGTGGTGGTGGTCGAGCCGGACGCGGCGCAGCTGCTGGAGTACCGACAAGAGCTCAACCGCAGCGAGGTGCGTGCGGCGCAGCGTGCGGCGTTGCGCGATGAGCCGGCGGTGACGCGTTGCGGCACGCCGATCAAGCTGCTGGCCAACATCGAGTTTTCGCACGAAGCCGAGGAGGCCTGCGCGATCGGTGCCGAGGGCGTGGGCCTCTACCGCACAGAGTTTCTGTATCTCTCGAACGACCACCCGCCGACGGAGGACGAGCAGTACGAGGCGTACGTCGAGTCGATCCGCGCGATGGCCGGCCGGCCCCTGACGATCCGCACGCTGGACCTTGGCGCGGACAAGCTCACCGAGGGCTTCGATACCGGGCTCGACCCCTCCGAGCGCAACCCGTTCCTCGGTTGTCGCAGCATCCGGCTGTGCCTTCAGAACCTGCCACTGTTCAAGACGCAGCTGCGCGCGATCCTGCGTGCCAGCCTGCACGGCCCAGTGCGGGTCATGTTCCCGCTCATCAGCAACATCATGGAGCTGCGCCAAGCCAAGATGGTGCTGTCGGACGTGAAGGAGGACCTGGAAGACCAGGGCATCGCGTTTGCGGACAAGGTACCGGTGGGCATGATGATCGAGGTGCCCTCGGCCGCGATCCAGGCACGGACGTTCGCGCGAGAGGTTGAGTTTTTCTCGATCGGGACCAACGACCTGGTGCAGTACACGGTCGCGGTGGATCGTGGGAACGAACGGATCGCCAGCTTGTATTCACCCGCGCACCCGGCGGTGATCGAGCTGATCAAGGAGGTGATCCGGGTGGCCGACCGCAGCAAGATCGAGGTCTCGCTCTGCGGCGAGATGGCCGGCCAGCCGGAATATACGATGCTGCTCCTGGGCCTGGGCCTGCGGTGCTTCTCGATGAGCCCGCCAGCGATCGCGGACATCAAGCAGGTGGTCCGCGGCGTGTCTCTGGAGGCGTGCAGACGTGTGGCGAGAAAGGCCGCCGGCTTTGATTCGGACCGTGAGGTGCTCAACTACCTGCGTGATGAGCTGACCAAGCAACTCCCCGAGGCCTTCGATGGACGTTCCATCGGCTAAGGATGGCCGCCTCGGTTTTAAGGAACCCGCCCCGCCCGCCTCGCCGGCGTAGAACCCGGCTTGAAGCGATCGCGGAGGCACAAGATAAGGACGTCAGAACCAGTGACCCGTGGCCGGTGTCCAGTGACCAGTGAGAACACGCCCCCCAAGGCCCTGCCGCCTCGGGTTGACGTGGCTCTGCTCTGACTCTGACACCGGGCACCGGACACTGGCCACTGGCCACTCACCCGATGCCCAAACGTGACATGTTCATCAACTTCGTCCCCGGCGAAGAGTGCAGGATCGCCATCGTCGAAGACGGCAGACTCGAAGAGTTCTACCACGAGCGCGCCTCCGCCGAGTCGCACGTGGGCAACATCTACAAAGGCAAAGTCACCAACGTCGAGCCCGCCATCCAGGCCGCCTTCGTCGACTTCGGCCTCGAACGCAACGGCTTCCTCCACACCACCGACCTGCACCCCAAATACTTCCCCGGAAACGACCGCGAAGAATTCGAGAACGTCGGACATAAAACCGCACGGCGAGATCGGCCACCGATCCAACGCTGCCTGAAGCGCGGCGATGAAGTGATGGTCCAGGTGCTCAAGGAAGGCATCGGCACCAAAGGCCCGACCGTCACCAGTTACCTGTCGATCCCCGGCCGGTTCCTCGTGATGATGCCGGACATGAAACGCCTGGGCGTCTCGCGCAAGAACGAAGACGACGAGCAACGCAAACAGACCCGCGACCTGCTCAAAGAACTCAACCCACCCGAAGACTTCGGCTTCATCGTCCGCACCGCGGGCGTCGGCCAGCCCAAGACCGACCTTAAACGCGACCTGGCGTACCTCACCCGCCTCTGGAAACGCATCGAACAACGCCGAAAGCAGCTGGGCAAAAAAGTCGGTGAGCTCTATACCGAGCAGGACCTCATCATCCGCACGATCCGCGATGTCTTCACAGCCGACATCGAACGCATCGTGTTTGACGACCTCGAAGCCGCGCAGCGCGCCAGCGAGTTCCTCTCGATCGCCAGCCCGCGACACAAGACCAAGGTGGTGTACTACGAAGACCCCGTGCCCCTGTTCCACCGCATGGGCATCGAGAAACAGATCGAGTGCATCGGTGCGCGTGAGGTGCCGTTGCCCTCGGGCGGTCAGCTGGTGATCGACTCGACCGAGGCGCTCGTGGCCATCGACGTCAACAGCGGCAAGAGCCGGGATGCACGCGACGCCGAGACCAACGCGCTTCGCACCAACGAAGAAGCCGTCGATGAGATCGCCCGGCGGCTCCGCGACCTGGGCGGGATCGTCGTGCTCGACCTCATCGACATGCTCGCGGCCAAACACCGCAAACAGGTCGAGAACCGTTTCAAAAACCACTTGAAGAATGACCGTGCACGCACCCGCGTTGGCGGGATCAGCGCGTTTGGCCTACTCGAGATGACGCGGCAGCGCATGCGCGCGGACATCAAGAAGGCCGTCTATATGACGTGCCCGCACTGCGAAGGCCGGGGATACACCAAGAGCGTCGAGTCGGTCGTACTCGCGGTCATGCGCCGGCTGTCGCTGGTCATGCACCGGCCCGAGGTCGATCGCATCGAGCTGACCATCAGCCCCGATGTCGCGTTCCACGTGCTCAACCGCAAGCGCGGCGAGCTCAGCAAGCTCGAAGACAAGTACGGCACCAAGGTGCTCGTCCGCGTCGGCGGCTCGGCCGTCGACTTTGTCAACGTCGCCGCGTTCGACCAGCGAGGCGTCGTCATCACCGCAGACCTCGAAAGCGACGAGCGATCAATCACGCCCATCACCGACACCTCGTACCGCGAGATCGAACGCAACGCCGTCATCGATCTGGACGACGACGACGAACAGGACACGCGGGGCCGCACTCCGACCCGCAGCGATGATGACGCGGAGGAGCCAACCGAAGCAGCGCAGCGGAGTGTCTCACGCAGCAGTGATGCATCGAAAGACGACAGCGATGACGACGCTGCGTCGCAAGAGGCCCACCAGGCCGGCGAAGAAACAGGCACCGCAGGCGGCAAAAAACGCCGCCGTCGTCGGCGCGGACGAGGCAGGGGCGAGGACGCGCGTGGCGATGAAACCATGGGCGATCAAGCCCCCGCCGACTCGATCGATGGCCGGGCGGATGAACGTGCCCGCCAGGCGAGGGCAGATCAAGACGATCAACGCGATGGTCCGGTCGTCGAGTCGACCGATCCGCAGCCCGAGCATGAAGAGCAGCAAGACCACGCAAACGGCCCGCAGGAGTTCAACGCGGACGGGACCAAGAAGAAACGCCGTCGGCGTCGGCGGCGACGACGCGGGGGCGGCGGTGATGGCAGCAGCGCTGACGCCGTCAACCCGCTGACGTACGGCGAGGCGTCGGACGAACCACTTCAAGCCACAGACGCATCGGCCTCACCCATTGACCCGGGCGATGAGGAGCGAAGCGACGAAGACATGCGCGACGATGAAGAGCGCGGCGATGCGAGTGGGGACCATAGCGATGCGGCCGGCACAGCCGAACTGTCGGAAGGCAATGGCTCGGGCGATGCACCCAAGAAACGTCGTCGCCGCCGGCGGCGTGGTCAGGGCGGCGGAAGCTCCGGTGGCGAAGCCTTGATCGATGGCAACGCCGCTTCATCCGAAGTGCGCGACAACAGACCGCGTGACGCATCGCAGCGTGAGACTCGCTCTGCGACGGTGGTCGTGCCCCCGGCAACCCGGCCCAGACTGGTGCTCAAGCCCGGTGCCAAGCCGTTCCCGATCCGCAGAGACATCGCCGGCTTGGAGTCGCATGGCAACGCGCTGCCGCAGGACTTGGTCGTGCGTGAGTCGCGTGATGCGCGTGAGGCCGCATCATCGGCGACACCTTCGCGTGGCTATCACAACCGTGTGCTCAAGGGCGAGAGCGCCTCCACTGCGCAGCGACCCGAGCCGGGCAACGCGAAGACCGCTGATGAGGATGTGCAGCCGTGAGCGCCGCGACCGGCGAGCGAGCAGTGCGGCGCGTGATCGTGCTTGGATCGACCGGGTCGATCGGCGTGAGCACGCTCAGTGTGATCGAGCACCTGAACCTCTCGGGCCCGGTGCGGTTCGAGGTGGTGGGCCTTGCTGCGGGTGGCAACGCGCGTTTGCTGGCCGAGCAGGCGGAGCGATTTCAGGTGCGTCACGTGGCGCTGGTGCGTGGCGCCTCCTCGCTGCAGCGGTCGTTTGCGGGAGTGTGTTTCGACGGTGAGGCGTCAGCCGAGCAACTAGTCCGCGGCGTGGATGCGGACATCGTGGTCGCCGCCATCGTCGGCTTTGCGGGGCTTTCGCCGACGCTGGCCGCGATCGAGTGTGGTTGCGACATCGCGCTTGCGAACAAGGAGACACTCGTCGCCGCCGGCTCGCTGGTGATACCGATGGTGGAGAAGCACGGCGTGTCGCTGCTGCCGGTCGACAGCGAGCACTCGGCGATCTTCCAGTGCCTCATGGGGGTGGGCGGTGCAGCGCCCGCTCACCGCATGAGCAGCTCGCACACGGCAAGGGTCGCGCGTGTGGTTCTGACGGCCTCGGGCGGCGCGTTCCGCGATGCCGACCCCGCGAGCATCTACGACGCGACGCCCGAACGCGCCTTGCGTCATCCCACGTGGGACATGGGGCCCAAGGTCACGATCGACTCGGCGACGATGATGAACAAGGCGCTCGAGTTGATCGAAGCGCACCACCTCTTCGGCCTCCCGCCCGAGAAGCTCACGGCACTGATCCACCCGCAATCGGTGGTGCACAGTTTCGTCGAGTGCACCGACCACAGCGTGCTGGCGCAGCTGGGCCCGCCGGACATGCGCACACCGATCCAAGTGGCGCTGTGCTGGCCCGACCGCGTGGGTGGCTGCTCTCACCGGCTGGACTGGACCAAGCTCTCGCGCCTGGATTTCGTAACACCCGATCCGCACCGCTACCCCTCGATCCCGCTCGCCTACCGCGTCATGCGTGACGGCGGGACCGCCGGTGCCACGTTCAACGCAGCCAACGAAGCCGCTGTCGAGGCGTTCCTGCACAGGCGCATCCCCTTTGGTCGGATCGTGGAACTCGTCGATGCCGCGCTGCACGCGCTGCCCGCGCGTGCGGTCACCCGTCTGGACGATGTGTTCAACGCCGACGCGCAGGCCCGCGCATATGTGATGCAACAACTCGAATCATCCGTCGCCGCGACTTCAACCCCCGGCGGCCGATACAGTCACATAAACCCAAACACACCGGCCCTTTGACCGCTTACGACGGGATATCGCGATGTCTGACTTCGTCTCCATGGTCTTCTCCAACGCCTACACCGCGGTCATCATGCTCGTGCTGGGCTTTGGCTTTCTCGTGTTCATCCACGAGCTGGGCCACTTCCTAGTCGCCAAGCTCGTGGGCATCCGGGCCACGCAGTTCGCCATCGGGTTTGGGCAGGCGCTCGTGAGCTACCGCAAGGGCATCGGCCTGCGTATCGGCTCGACCGAACAGGAATACCGCCGACGCGCCGCCACCCGCCTCGCCGCACTCAACATCGAGCCGCAATCCGCCACCGACAAGCAGCTCTTCGACGCGGCCGACGCCCTCAAGCTCGGCGAAACCGAATACCGCCTCAACTGGATGCCCTTTGGCGGGTACGTCAAGATGCTCGGCCAGGAAGACCTCGACCCGAGCGCCCAGAGCGACGACCCCCGCGCCTTCAACCGCAAGGGCTTCTTCCCCCGCGCCGCCGTCATCTCCGCAGGCGTCATCATGAACCTGTTACTGGGCGTCGCGCTACTCATGATCGCGTTTGCTGATTTTGCGGGCGTGCAGTTCCCCTCGCCCATCGTCGGCAGCACCGCCCCCAACTCGCCCGCCGCCGTCACCTACGCCCAGGGACACGCCCAAGACCCGAGCTTCAAAGGCCTCCAGCCCGGCGACCGTATCACGCACATCGACAGCCGCCCCGTCCGCGACATGTCCGAGGTCACCATCAGCTCCGCCTTGGGCAGCCGAGACCACACCCGCACTTTCACCATCGAACGCCCCGGCCACGCAACACCGCTGCAATTCCAGATGACCCCCGAGCCACGCCCCGAGCTCAACGGCCTCCTGGGCATCGGCGTCGCACCCACTTCCTCGCTCAAAGTCGCCACGCAATGGATCGGTTGGCACGAAGAGCCGCAGGTCGAGCCTACCCAGCCGGCCGGGCAGAACGGTGTCACCGCAGGCATGACCCTCACGCAGCTCGCCGGCCAACCAATCAGCGACTACCGCGATTACCTGCAACGCATGCAAGCGTCCGACGGCCAGCCGCTCGACGCCGTCTTCACCTCGGCCGATGCACACTCGCAGGTCAGCACTACCCTCACCGCCTCCCCCGCGCTGCAAGTGCAGGACCGCACGCAGCACCTGCTGGGCATGGTGCCCGCGACACGCATGCGTCCCATCGGCACCGGCACGCCAGCAACCGACGCAGGCATCCAGCCCGGCGACGTTCTCGCCGAACTCAACGAGCACCCCTGGCCGGCATTGACACAGCTGGGCAAGCTCATCGGCGACGCGCCAGGCCCCGTCACCCTCACCGTCCTGCGCGACGGGAAACGCGTCCAACTCACGCCCGTGACACCCACGCGACGCGGCACCCTGGGCGTCTCCATCCGTTACGCCTACGACCTGCCCGTGGTCGCTGACGTGCTGGACAGCTCGCCTTTGGCCAACCGCCAACTCCTCCCCGGCTCGCGGCTGGTCTCCATCAACGACACGCCCATCAGCAACTGGCGAGATGCGCAGCGCGCCTTCGCGCAGGCCGCCTCGCAAGCCGAAGGGGACGCAGCCCCGCTTACCGTTGCGCTGACGTTTGCGTTGCCCTTGCCGCAATCACCGACAGAGCGGTTCGCGGTGGAGTTGACACCGGCGCAGCGCACCGAGTTGGCGACGCTGCGTGATGCGTGGGAGCCCGACGACGCGGTCATGTTCGAGCTGGCGCAGGTCCGCCTCGCGGGTGCGACGCCGATGGAGGCAGCGTCGCTTGGCATCTCCAAGTCTGTCGAGTTCATCCAGAAGACGTACGTCACGCTGCTGCGGTTGTTTCAGCAGACCGTGAAGGTCAGCGACCTGCGCGGGCCGGTCGGCATCGTGAGCGACGGTGCACGGTTCTCCCGCGAGGGCTGGCCGTATTACGTCTTTTTTCTCGGGCTGATCTCGATCAACCTCGCGGTGATCAACTTTCTGCCTCTGCCGATCGTCGATGGCGGGCTCATGCTGTTCCTGATCGTCGAGAAGCTGCGTGGCAAGCCCGCGAGCCCGATGATCCAGGCGGTCACCACGGTCGCGGGCCTCGTCATGATCGCGGGGCTGTTCCTGGTCGTGACTTTCCACGACATCGTCCGCGAGTTCATCCAGTGAAGCCAGCGGGCGACGAGGATCGATCGCCCAGCGCGTTGTTTGCGACGCTTGCGAAACGTCGGCCCATGCTGTTGTCTCGCCGCTGTTAATCTGATCTGTCCCGCGCGTGTGTCGGGGACCGAGGCACCTTGATGCAGATCGCACCCGAAACCTTTGCACTGATCATCGCTGGCATGTGGGGCGCTTGCGTTGGCAGCTTTCTCAACGTGGTCATCTACCGGCTGCCCGCGGGCCTGAGCATCGTCTCGCCACCGTCGCGTTGCCCGCACTGCGGGCACCAGCTCGCGTGGTTTGAGAACATCCCCGTTCTGAGCTGGCTGGCGCTGCGGGGCCGGTGTCGCAAATGCAAGGCACCGATCAGCATCCAGTACCCGCTGGTCGAGTTGTTTACGGGGCTTCTTTCGGTCGCGCTGGTGGCGGCGCTGTATCAGACCCAGCTTCGGTCGAGCTTCTGGGGCTTTGGTGTGGTGGACACCTGGCCGGTGTTGTTGTGCGTGCTGGTGATGACCTGGGCGATGATCGCCGCGACCGTCATCGATGCGCGTTACTACATCATCCCGCTTGGCATCACATGGACGGTAGCGCTCACCGCATTGTGCGTGTTGCCCGCGTCGGCGTTTCTCGGGCTTGTGCCTGAAGAGGCGTGGCAGACGGGCCTGCGTTGGGAGACGCTGACTGCGGTGCTGTTCACGATCGAGCTGCCCGGGCCGGGCGTGACGTGGCACACCGCTGCGCAGCTGGGGCTTGGCGTGGGCGGGATGCTGGGCCTGGTCATCGCCAATGCGCTGCTCGCGCTACGGCTGATCCCGCGCAGCTTCGATGAGCCGCCCGCCGATGTCAGCGACACATTGCCCGCCGATGCGCCCGTGCCCTCCACCACAACCCCGGTCGAACCTGTATTCGACCCCAACGACCCCGAGGCGTTTCTTGCGCACCCGTACCCGCGCTGGGAGGTCAGTAAAGAGCTGCTGTTCCTGCTGCCGGTCGTGGTGGGCATGATCGCAGGCGCTTGGCTGGGTCAATGGCTGGGCGGAGATGCCGAGCTGCCGGCGTGGGCGCGTGTGCTGGGCGGTGTGTTGGTTGGGTACCTCGTGGGCGGCGGCGTCGTCTGGGGCACGCGGTTGTTCGGCACGTTCCTGTTCGGTAAGGAAGCGATGGGGCTGGGCGATGTACACCTCATGGCCGCCGTCGGCACGGTCCTCGGGGCCACCGATGTCACCCTTGCGTTCTTTGTTGCGCCCTTCATCGGCCTGTCGGCCACGGCGGTCCTGGTGCTCATGGGCTCGCTCACCGGTCAGCACGCTCGCGTCATCCCCTACGGCCCGTACCTGTGCGCCGCTGTTCTGGTCGTCCTGCTCCTGCGTCAACCGATCCTGTCGCTGATCGTCTGACACGACGCGTCCACCGCCATCACCGCCCCCCGCTGTGATACGCTGGGGCGATGCACACGATACCTCTCTCGGCTGTTTGCGTCTCGTTGGTTGTTTTGTGGTCCTCGTTGCTGGGCGGATGTGCCAGCATGTCGGGGCGTTCGTTGGAGGAGCGCAATCAGTTGTTCCAGCAGAACCAGGCGCTCCAGCAACAGCTCGACGTGACGAGAGCCGAAAACCTCGATCTGCGCAACCAGCTCGCCGCCCGGCCGACGAGCGCGTTCCCGATCACTCCGGCAGCCAACAGCGTTGCCCCCGAGCCGCAGCCGGCGTTTACTCCCGTGTCTGACAGCGGGTTCAACGACATCGCTGGTGTGGAGGTGTTTCAGTCCGCGCCGGGAAGCGTGACGGTGCGGATCCCAGACGCGATCTTGTTCTCGCCTGGCCGGGCGGACTTGAAGGACTCGGCGAGGCAGACGCTGGACCAGGTGGCGCGGGTGTTGACGAGCCAGTACGGCGGGAAGACGGTGCGCGTCGAGGGCTACACCGACACGGACCCGATCAAGAAGTCTGGCTGGAAGGACAACCTCGAGCTCTCACTCCAACGCGCCGCGTCTGTTCATCGACACCTCGCGGGCAAGGGCGTCGATGCCGCCAACATGTACGCCGCTGGCTACGGCCAGAGCAGGCCCCTGGGCAGCAAAGAAAAGTCCCGCCGCGTCGAGATCGTCGTCGCGGATGAATAAGTTGAAGCAGGTAAGTCGTGAGTGGTGAGTGGTGAGTGGTGAGTGGTGAGTCGTGAGTCGGTTATAGAGCCGCTCTGACTTCTCCGCCCGACTCACGCAGCCCGACTCACGACTTACGCAACAACGCCATGACGTCACGCATCGCCATCCTCGACTACGGCATGGGCAACCTGCGCTCGGTGCAGAAGGCGTTGCAGCACCGTGGGCATGCTGCGCAGATCACGGGCGATCCGGATGCGGTGCTTTCGTTTGACCGGCTGATCCTGCCGGGCGTGGGCAACTTTGCGGATGGCATGCGTGAGCTGGCGGAGCGCGGGCTGATCGAGCCGGTCAAGCGGTTCGCTCAAAGCGGTCGGCCGATGTTGGGCGTGTGCCTTGGGATGCAGCTGATGCTCGACAGCTCGACCGAAGATGCGCCCGACCCGTCGCGTCCCCTGCGGGGCTTGTCGCTGCTGCCCGGTCGCGTGGTGCGCTTCAGTGAAGACCAAGGCGCTGGTCAGCCACGGCTTAAAGTGCCGCACATGGGTTGGAACCAGATCGAATTTCCTGAAGACCGGGTGCCTCCGCTGTTCAAGGGTGTCTCGGCCGGCTCGCACGTCTATTTCGTCCACGGCTACTACTGCCAACCCGCCGACGCCAACGATGTCGCAGCCATCACGGACTACGGCCAACCGTTCGCGTCGGCGTTGCACCGGGACAACCTCTGGGCAACCCAATTCCACCCCGAAAAGTCGCAGGACGTGGGCCTACGCATCCTCGATAACTTTGCGTCGCACTGATCACTCCGCCGCCAGAGACTTGCCTGCACATGCGCAACACCTGTCATGACATGGCTTTGCATTTCGAGACAGCGGGGCCGGCACGCGTCTTCGGGATTCACCCGAGCTAGGGTGTGACGCTTCAGTGACACGGATGTTTGGGCGATAACCCCCATAGCTCGGTATGTAGCGTTCATGCCCATGGGGGGTGCTGAGACGTCTGACGACCGGGTGACTCCGGAGTCTGTCCAGTGCGTGACCAGATCACTTCCCACAACACCGCGATGGGCATCCGCCTCTCGCCCGGCGAGCAGCAGCGCATCCTGACCGAGTTGACCGTTTGTGAAAAGCCGGCCGGCAACGGTCGGGACCGCCGTCGTTCACCGAGACTTCCCGTGCCTGCTTCGATGACTGTCAAAGTCGTCATCACGCAGCCGGGCGGGACAAGCCAGAAGTTCCTGGTCAAGCCCCGCAACATCAGCAAGCACGGCATCGCATTTCTGAACGGCACGTACACCCACGAAGGGTCGTTGTGCACGGTCGAGTTGCAGATGCAAGGCCGCGAGACGATGTACATCGAAGGCACGGTGATCCGTTGCCGTTACCTCCGCACCACGGTGCACGAGGTCGCGGTGGAGTTTCTAAAGCCCGTGGACTGGCAGCGCAAGCCCGGAGCCACCGCTGATGAGTCGGCAACGAGCGACACAGGCGACAAGCTGCCGCAGCTCGACGGCCGGGTGCTCTATGTGGACCGCATCGACGCCGACCGACGCATGGCTGCGTTGCTCCTCACGCGCATGGGCGTGCGCTTCCGCGCCGCAACCAACACGCTCGACGCGATCAAGCTCGCCACCGAGTCGGCGTTCGACCTGATCCTCACCGACTACCGACTCCGTCCCGACCCCGCGACCTTCATGATCCGGCGACTACGAAGCGCTAGCGTCAAGACGCCCATCCTCGTCCTGTGCCACCTCAACACGCCCGTGATCCACCAGGAGATCACCAAGGCCGGCGCTCAAGGCATCCTGCCCAAGCCCTTCGACACCCAGCAACTCATCCGCATCCTCCGACAGCACCTGAAAGAAGACGACGGCAAGGGCCAGCGAAGACACG